>JAYTRG010000080.1:0-3152 GCA_043746305.1 Candidatus Parcubacteria bacterium | reverse complement strand
GCACTTCCATTCGTAGGTAGTTCAACACCCCTATGCACCCAAAACTGCTACTCAAACATACTCTTCATTCCTGGTACGGAGTCGAGTAGGCTGTATTCTGTAAATCCATTTGATAATCGCGAACGCCAGTTGTGGGAGCCGGGTATTGCGAGCCTACAGCTCGACGCTAAGCAGCTCTATCTTAATCCAAACGGCACTAGCATTAATCCGGTGTATACAAAACAAAACGCTGCTATAGACACGACCGCCGCAGGCGATGTGTATAAAACTTTTCTCCTCCAGCTTGCATCGCTCAAAACCAGCGGCACTGTAAACGACTACGCCGTCTTTCCCTACGACTGGCGCATGAGCCCCACGTCGGTTGTGAATGATGGAACGCCATACAACGACGGCACCCATTATCTAGAGCCTTTACTCATGTCACTCGCCTCGAGTTCTAAAAGCGGAAAGGTCATTATTGTGGCGCATTCAAACGGAGGCTTGGTGACAAAGGCTTTGATGCAAAAATTGCAAGCCGATGGCAAATCAAATCTTGTCGATAAGATAGTGTTTGTCGACGTGCCGCAATCTGGCACGCCTGAGGCGGTTGCCTCACTGCTGCATGGAGATTTTCAAAATCTTGGATGGCTCGGCCTAGATTTTATTGTATCGCGCGCGAGTGCGCGCGCCCTCGGCGCAAATATGCCCGATGGCTTTTCGCTCCTCCCATCACTCGCATATTTTGCTTCCGTTGCCGCGCCGGTTGTCGATTTTTCGCAGGCACCGCTTTTGCGTAGCACCTCGGGTATTCTTGGCGCGGTAGTATCGAGCGCAGCAGATTTGCGTTCATTCATGACTGGAGGCGGGAGAGTAAAACCTTCGTACGCAAATACCAACTTTCCCAATGTGCTTTCACCGGTGCTGTATGACGCGGCAAGTGCCGAGCATGCATCTCTTGATTCGTGGTTGCCGCCTGCGGGAGTGGCGGTAGTTCAAATTGTTGGGTGGGGGATAGATACGCCGAGCACCCTCGTATACTCGCAAGATACGAAAACACTTTGTTTTACCCTAAGCAGCTGTGTAGAGCGAACCGTGCTTGAGCACGTGAGCACCACCACGATAGACGGAGATGGCACGGTAGTTTTACCGAGCGAAGCTATGAGCGCTCTTTGGCCCACCTATTATCTAAATCTAATTGCTTACAACACCGAGACCAACGCTAGCGTAAATCATGGCAATATAACCGAGTCGGCACCGTTTCAATCGCTATTCAATGCGCTGGTTGCGTCGAGCGCGCCAGCGACACTTCCCCCGTATGTGTCCACCGTTGTCCCAACGCCGCTACAGACCGACAAGCGGCTCCGCATACGCCTCCATACTCCGTATGTCCCGGAGGGAAGTATGGCTCCCGCGGCAACAACACTGAATGCAAGCATTGTTGCGCTCACGGCCTCCTCAGCGAGCGACGAGACCTTCATAAGCATGACGCTCGACGCATATGACAACAGTGGAAACCATACGGGCCGCGCCACTAATCCGAATCCTGCTTCCGATCTCACATATGTCGAAACACGCATTCCCGGGAGCTACTATCAAGAAGAAGGCAATAACCCGTTCATTGGTCTTACAAAAGAAGGCGTCTATCACTTGGTGCTCACGGGTCATGCTGCCGGCACCTTTACGCTCGACGTAGTCCCTGTGCTTGCGGGAGTTGAACAAGCTCCCATTCTGTTTACGGATATTCCTGTAACCCAAAACACCAAGGCTACACTCGATGTATCCATGGATCAGCCGCAAGGAAGTTCTCTTCTGGTAGATTTGGACGGCAATGGAACGATAGACCTTACGGTGCCAGCACATATAAACGGTACCGAAGACCCGCTCTCGTACCTTGAGCTCATACGCGCCAGTTTTAGCAGTATGCATGTGGGAAAGAGTCTTAGCCAACAACTTTCGGCAAAACTGAAAAGCCTTCGCACAATATTGTCTGCATCAAACCATTCGCACCAGGTGATAGACGCCTCAAATATATCTCACGCAATACAAGACATAGAAAATGTTATTGAAAAATCGTATGCGCGCGCGAACATATCAGGCGGTGACGCACAAACACTGCTTCAAATGCTAGCCCATGTAGAGGAGTTGCTCGTGAACACAACTTCCGTAAGAGGAGACAAGGAAAAAAATTCGCACACAGAAACATCAGACAACAGAAGAGAAGTTTCAATGCACAGCGACTAAATGCAGAATTTCGTATTCAACAGAATGTTGGCCAAGGGTCGCTCTTAGTGTAGGCTTCTTCTCATGCAATCTGGCAGCACAGTATCCACGCTGAGAGAAACGTTTAGGGGATACGGTTGGTACTTTGCCCTCATGACGTTCCTCGGGATTACTACCGCCGCCGTCGACGGGGCTTCTATCGCCTCGATTATCCCGGTCGTATCTACCTTGGTGCCAAGCGGAGCAGGGGCAGCAGGGAGCGGCATTACGCATGCAATGCAATCCGTATTTTTATTTCTCCACATTCCGTTCCAGTTCCGCTTTATGCTGATGTTTATTTCGTTCCTTATTCTGGCGCGTACCGTGTTGATGGCAGTATTTGTATGGACACGTGGCGCTGTTTCGAGTCGATTTCTCACAAAGCAAATTGAAGAGTTATACAGACTCCTTCTCAAAACAAAATGGGAATTTGTGCTTCGAGAAAAGGCGGGTCATTTACAAAACGTGGTGTTGTGGGACACCAAACGCGTGCAGACACTTCTTGACAGCATTGTTCAATTTACGCAATCTACAACAGGTTTTCTTATGTATCTGGCGGTAGCGCTCGCTATATCGCCACTCATTACCATTATGACGCTTATGGCTGGCGCAATGCTCGCCTTTGTGCTCAGACCTCTCATGAAACGAACGCGAGCGTTTAGCGGAGAATCTGCCCGCATTGAGAAAAATTTATCGCAGCATATAGGAGAGCATCTCCAGGCGTTTAAAGCGGTGAAGGCATCGGGCATTTCTGATGCAGCGTATGCGGTTGCGCATGAGTACCTTGAAAATTTCCGCACCTTGATGACACGCACGATACTCGTGCAGAGTGCCGGTTCGATTTTAATTCAGCCGTTCGGTTTTCTGTTTGCGATTGCAATTTTTTCATTCAGCTATTATTCGGGCACCTTTAG
>JAYTRG010000079.1:0-3471 GCA_043746305.1 Candidatus Parcubacteria bacterium | reverse complement strand
GCAACAATCAATACGTATATACCGGTAAGACGAAGCCGCGCCCAAAAAAAGACACTATGTTCGGAGTCGGTAGCCAATCCCTCGGACAGTTTCAATAGTCGTGCCATGGTCGTTTTTTAGTTTATTCCTCAAGTTGTTAATATGCACGTCCATCACCCGACTCAATGGGTTGAACTGAAAATCCCATAGATGGTCTATTATCTGCTGTCGATTTATAACTTCATTCGATTTATTCATAAAAAATTCTAACATCCGGAATTCAGTAAGTGTTACGTCTAGTTTTTTTCCGTCTTGAAATACTTCCTGAGTTGCAGGATTGAGCAACAAATTTCCCGCCTCAAGCATAGGCGGCAATGCCGAGCGCGGACGACGGGAAAGCGCGCGAACACGCGAAAGCAATTCTTCGAATGAGAAAGGCTTGACGAGGTAATCGTCTGCACCAGTGTCCAAACCAGTGATTTTGTCTGTTGTGGTATCGCGTGCCGTGAGCATAATAATTGGTACCGTCATACCTTTATCACGTAACGAGCGGCATACTTCGAGCCCGCTCTTGCCGGGTAAATTGATGTCGAGCACTACAATGTCGTAATCAGTATGATTCATCAGCAAGCGCTTTTCCCCTTCTTCGCCGTTCAATAGATAGTCTGCGGCGTATCCTTCCTGAGTTAACCCGCGAATTAGGGAGTCGGCAAGCTTTTGATTATCTTCAACTACAAGAATGCGCATACTTGAATAGGTAGCCGTATTATAATACCGGGCATGTAAATATTCTGTATAGCGCAAAGCGACTCCAAAAGGAGCCGCTTTCGCGCCGTGAAAACGTAAAGCTAGTTGGTGCTTTCAGAACCGGAATCAGGTGTCTCGATTCCGCTGTCGTTCGCATCCTGATGCCCGTCCGTCTGTCCAGGACCACTTTCGATAGTGTCAGTATCGGCCTTGCCGCTCGATGCCTGAGCTTCGAGAGTGCCTCCGGTATCTGCCTGATCATTCGACGTCTCCGGCTTGTCCACTACGCTCTGTATGACAGAGCCAGACGAGATCGTCGTCGGCGCGTTAGACGTCGCGGTTGTCTGCGCGCTCGCCAAGAGCGCGGTACCGCCGAGCGCTCCCGTGAGAAGTGCCGCTCCCGTCAAAATCCCAACTGACAGTTTTTTCTTTAACATATGTGTGTTTGTTATTAGCTAGTAACTAGTAATGAGCAGGGGCGCAAAGACTACATGCACTGCTGCTCTTGGCGCAAGAGTAATGGAAACGTTGTAAAAACACTGTAAAGGTACGCAATCTTGCGCCAACAAGCGCGCCACCGGAAGAATGATGCCAGAGACGAAGAAAAAGCCGCTTTTTTCCTAACTCTGAAACTCAACCTGGAAAGAGTACATGCCCATTGCGCACACACCTTGTAAGGTCGCGATCGAGGGAGTTCCTAAATCAATTTCAGTTGTACCAGATGGCGGAAGATTCTTGCTTATACCCATACTTGGAATGCGTACTCCCGACGAACAATCAAATGTGCCATTTGTATTGAAGCGGAGCACCGTGGGTATGCCGGCTTTTGCCACGCTATTTTTGGGATGGTAGCCGCCTTTAACTGAGAGATCTATAATTTGCTTACCATCTACGATGGTCACGTTGTTTGCTGGCGCACTATCTGCTACTGAAGTTGACGCTCCTTTTAAAGAGAGCAGTATTGCTCCGCCGATGATTACTCCAGCGAAAATAATTGCTATTACGGTTGATTTCATAGGTATATGGTTAGAAGCTAAATAATGGTTGGATAAGCCCAATTACTACCAAGGCGTTCATGAGATTGAAGAGAGCGAATAGAATAACAATGAGTCCTGCTGTTTTGAAGAAGACGCCCGAATATGCACTATTTTGAATGCTAAGCGAGCTGAAGCTGACCAGGGCCAGGACCGGTAGCGTACCTAAAGCAAACGTGCCCATAGTTAGAGCCCCGTGAAGAAAGCTACCGGTTGAAAGCGTGTAGATTTGCATCGACTGGGTAAAACCACACGGCAAGAAGAACGTTGCTATTCCCACTAAGAACGGCGTAACCGTGTGGTTAAGCTTTGAGGCACCGTACGCGTGACGAGCGAGGAACTTCGGCATCGAGGGTTGCAGTTTCTTGGCCCAAGGAAAGACCTCCAACAAATTGATGCCGAGTACGAGCATCACTACGGCGATAATCAGGCTTAGGACAAACGTAGCAGATACATTCAGGGCGAACGCTGATCCTATAGCACCGATTACACCACCTAATACAAAGAACGAAATGAGTCGCCCAGCGTGGAACATAATTTGCGGCCGAACCTTATCGCCTTCTTTAGCAAACGTAGCTGACATAGAGAGTACTAGGCCGCCCACAACTGCCATACAAGTCGAAAGTGAAGCAATAATGCCTATGACGAATGCGGTACCGTATGTCACCCTTCCTCCTTGCACAAGATTTACGATGCCGAGTTTCTGAAGAAGTACGAATAGAACCGCGAAAGCTACTGCGATAGGAATGGCGACTCCAAACTCGGACCACCTTTTTGGTTGTGTTCTTTTTTCAACCGACACAGTGTATCCATGCGTCTCTAAAACACTGGTAAGGGCAGCGGCTACTGCTTCGGATGACATGCGCGAGAAGTCTCCCTCCACTTCTATCGTATGGTGTTTAAGATCAGATTTTGCGCGAGTTATATACGGAAGTTCTTGGGCTTCCATTTCAGTTAAGAGAATGCACGCTTTGCAGTGCATGCCCTGTATATGCAGGGTAAGGTTTTGAGAGTTCATGCTTTTTAGAGAGATTTAGTTTTTATGCGCAGCGAGTTAGTAACAACGGAGACACTCGAGAATGCCATCGCGAGGCCTGCGAACACAGGATTTAGCAACCATCCGAATATTGGATAGAAGAGTCCTCCTGCAAGCGGTATGCCGATAATGTTGTAGATGAATGCCCAGAAAAGGTTTTGCTTAATACCTCGCATCGTAATTTTTGAGAGCGATATTGCTTTAACTATCTTTGAGATATCACCGCCCAAGAGCGCGATGCCAGCAGTCTCGATTGCGACATCAGTACCTGTTGCCATTGCAATGCCGACATCAGCTTGAGCAAGTGCAGGCGCATCATTCACGCCATCGCCCGCCATTGCCACGATGCGACCTTGTGCTTGGTATTTTTTAATTGTGTTGAGTTTGTCTTCTGGTGTTACTTCTGCAACCACTTCATCGATGCCAACTTGCCGTGCAACGTATGAGGCAGTGTTTTTATCGTCCCCAGTGAGCATCACCACTTGGATACCGAGTTTATGAAGTCGATCTACTGCTTCTTTTGCGTTTTCTTTGAGCGTATCTGCGATCATTACAAGAGCGAGTACTTTTTCCGAAGTCGCGAGAAATACAGGAGTCTTGCCAGACTTAGTTTCTTTTTCAAGCATTTGTGCATTAACGACGAGATGCAGATCAGCTACAAGCTTTGCGTTACCC
>JAYTRG010000078.1:0-3970 GCA_043746305.1 Candidatus Parcubacteria bacterium | reverse complement strand
CTATAAACACATTCTCGTCTCCGGCCTCTATGCATTCATTGTCTCTATTCTCGTTTTATTGCAACCTGACTTTGGCTCCTCGCTTTGCATTTTTGGCATATGGTTTGGGATGGTTTTGGTGTCCGGTATTTCATGGAAACACGTACTCATATTGTTTCTCGCTGGTGCAATCGGGTTTGCCGGACTCTGGCATTACGGACTTAAGCCATACCAAAAAGCTCGTGTGCTTACTTTCATACACCCCTTAGCCGATATACGCGGCAGTGGTTACAACGCATACCAGTCCACCGTTGCGATAGGATCGGGCGAACTTTTGGGGAAAGGGGTTGGTTATGGCACGCAGTCGAAATTGCAATTCTTACCGGAATTTCAAACAGACTTTATTTTTGCAGCGTATGCCGAAGAGTGGGGTTTTTTCGGTATCATTGTATTTTTTTGTCTATTCGGCATCGTGCTTACGCGAATTATCGTTATTGCAATGCATGGGGTTGATAATTTCGACCGGCTCTTTGCCGCCGGAGTCGCCATATATTTTCTCTCGCAGTTCATTGTGCACGTAGGTATGGACATGGGACTGATTCCAATTACCGGCACCACGCTCCCGTTTATGAGCTATGGCGGCTCGCACCTCTTGGTGGAGTATGCTGCGCTCGGCATACTTATGGGCATGCGGCGCCACGCCCGTCCTACCATCGTTGCGCGGGATCAAGGCGAGTTGATCGGGGCTGTTTAGTACAGCTCAACAGTCTTCCGAATCATAGGTTCAAGAGGCGCCTCGAACATCGAAGGGCTAAACGCATCTTCAAGAGAGCGCTCAATCGCACTCGCTAACTGTAAGGAGTTTCTTGGCGGAACAAATCGTGCTTGCAATCCGATCATTATGTGTGCCGTATCGACAACTTCGGTTGAAATTATAGGTAACTTCGCCATGGCGGCTTCAAGTAAGACGTACGGCATGCCTTCTTTAAGAGAAGGGAGGAGGAATATATCGAACGCGCTAAGGAGTCTGCTTGCGTTTTCGACAAACCCAAGGAAGTATACTCGCGTTTCTACCTCCCTTTCTATTGCGCGCTCCTCAAGTTCCTCGCGCAATTCGCCACTGCCAATGAGAAACAGATTGCATGCGATATTCATATCTCTTAGGTGCGCTATCGCGTCAATGGCGTAGCGATGCCCTTTGTTCGTGGTTAGTTCGCCAACGCAAACAATACGAGGTAGTACCTGATTTTCAATAGTGGCCATTACTCGTATCTGTGCCCACGCCTCGTCTCGCGATAAAAATGCTGGAGCGCTAATTCCGAGCGGAACATAGTGGATTTTGCTCGCGACAAAAAACATGTGTTCGCCGATAGTTTCATCGCGTTTGGAAACAACAATAGTTGCATGCGACAGAAGGGCGGTAAACCATGAGAGGGCGTATATACATCCGCGTACAAAAAAATTACGGTCTTCTTTAAATGGCCAGCCATGTGCAGTAAAAACGATGCGAGGCACTCCTGCTAAGCGCCCAGCGAGCGCGCCGAGAGCCGCAGCCTTTGAGCTGTTGAGATGTAGAATGTCAGGTTGTTCGCGGCGCAGTAGCCGTAGAATTTGAAAGAAACTTCTAATATCAGAAAGCAATGCGACATCACGTGAGAGGGAATCAATGTGATAGGTACGAGTTCCATGCTCAAGGAGCGCAGCAGATAATGAACCGCGCTCTCCGTAGGCGACGGAGATGGCAAAGGTGTCTTTCGGGAGATTCAAAGCAATGTCGTAGACATATCGCTGTGCGCCACCCCACGTTGCTTTAGTGATAAGAAAGAGAATTTTCCGTTGTTTTTTTGGGCCTTGATTCATATTCAATTTAATGGCATTATACAGGTAATGAACCTCGTCCCCAAGCGGGAATACCTTACTCTCTTTGCGGGTGATATTTGCATCTTCGTTGTTTCACTGTGGCTTGCCCTCTATGTTCGCACGCTCACTATTCCTTCAGTTGGTCTCATCCAAACTTTTGCCGCCCCCTTCGTCATTCTCTTTGCAGTATGGATTGCGATGTTTTTTCTTGCGGGTCTCTACAGTAGGCATACAAGACTCTTTCGTAATAAATTGTTTGCCACAATTCTCTATACTCAGATTATAAACATTATATTAGGAGCAACTTTTTTCTTTCTTGTTCCGTTTTTTGGTATAGCACCAAAGACTATACTTCTACTCTATCTCGTTATCTCTTCGTTTCTTATCATACTGTGGCGCGCTGCGCTTTTTCCTCGTATACCTTCGGGGCCAAAATTGCGAGGACTACTAATCGCATCAGGACCCGATACCGAAGCGCTGGCAGAAGAAGTAGCGCAAGATAGTCGCTTTTCATTTACACTCGAGATGGTCGACACTTCGCGAGCGAGCAGGGCGGAAATAATTCGGGAGTCTCTGCGGGCGCTTGAGAATCGCGAGGTAGCGTTTCTTGTAGTTGATTTCTCTGATAAGGCAATCGAAGCCGCCTACCCGATTATGTATGACGCTGCCTTTAGAAAACATCGCTTTGCTCTCGTCGACGTAGTGGATTTGTATCAGGAAATGTTTGAATGTGTACCACTTTCACTCATGCATTACGTGTGGGTGTTGGAAAACGTGAGTTCATCACGCGTATACGATGGTCTCAAGCGCGTTATCGATTTTTTGGCCGGTGTCGCCATTGGCCTTTGCTCACTCTCACTGTATCCATTTGTCGCGCTTGCTATCAAACTTGACGATGGTGGCCCTCTTTTTATTGAACAAGTCCGCGTCGGACGTTTTCAAAAACCGATTCGCATTATGAAATTTCGCACGATGAACGGTAATGATCATGGTGCTTATGGTGAAAACGAAGTATCCGAGCTTCGTGTTACACGCGTAGGCAAGTGGCTTCGTATGCTGCGTATTGATGAGCTACCCCAACTTTTTTCTGTTTTAAAAGGCGACCTTTCGCTGGTAGGACCGCGCCCAGAATTACCGGCACTCGCGTCGCAATACGCCGCGCGTATTCCATATTACAATGCGCGTTATTTGGTGGCGCCGGGGCTCACGGGCTGGGCGCAAATTCGTCATGATAGAGATCCGCATCATGGCGCAGCAATAGAAGCAACGCGGGAAAAATTGGCCTACGACCTGTATTACCTCAAACATCGCTCGCTTCTGATCGATATATTTATTTTGCTACAAACTCTCCGCATCGTTTTTGCCGCGCGCGGTAGCTGATTTTTTGCTAGGATGCGTATATGAAGGTAGTAGTCACAGGAGGTGCGGGATTCATCGGGTCGCATATAGTTGATGCACTTGTTGCGAGAGCTGATGAAGTCCACGTTATAGACAACTATGCAGGCGGTAAACATGAAAACCGAATCAATAAAAATGCGCAATATCACGAGCTCGATATTCGTGATTTTGACCGAGTGGCACCTATCGTTGCAGGGTCGCAATTTGTTTTCCATGAGGCAGCGTTGCCGCGCGTACAGTATTCAATAGAATATCCGCAAGAAACTTTTAGCGTTAATGTCGATGGTCTCGTTTCTGTTTTGCGCGCAGCGCATGAGGGTAAGGTTGCTCGCATGGTGTATGCCGCATCGAGCTCGGCATATGGAGATCAGGAGACTATGCCACTTTTTGAGGACATGCCAGCAAGCCCCAAGAGTCCCTACGGATTGCAGAAGTACATCGGAGAGCTAACGTGCCGCACGTGGAGCGGCGTATACGGTCTTTCAACCGTATCTCTCAGATATTTCAACGTGTACGGCCCAAAGTTTGATCCGGAAGGGGCTTATGCCTTGGTGATAGGGAAATTTTTGAAACAACGCAAAGAGGGAACCCCCATTACCATAACAGGCGATGGCACGCAGACGCGCGACTTTACGCATGTGAGCGATGTGGTGCGTGCCAACCTATTGGCCGCTGAGAGTAAGGAAGTAGGAGTTGGTGAAGTTATCAATATCGGCGCAGGTAGCAACGTGTC
>JAYTRG010000077.1:0-8848 GCA_043746305.1 Candidatus Parcubacteria bacterium | reverse complement strand
AGCCCCATTCGCTCAAAGCACCTAAAGTACGCGGCGGTCGCCTTTTCATAAAACACATTGTGACTCGCCTCGTCTACTGAGTATGAGTACATGTCTTTCATAACAAACTCCCTTCCGCGCATAATGCCGCTTTTGGCGCGCAACTCGTTGCGCAATTTGGTCTGGAATTGATAGACGCAGGCCGGCAAATCTCGATAGCTCCCTAAGAAATTTCTCATCATTTCAGTAATCGGCTCTTCGTGCGACCATCCAAACCCTACCGCGCCTCCGCTTTTGAGCTCGGATTTAAACCACACGTCTACATTTTCATCGCTCCACCTATCGGTTTTTTCCCATAGCTCTTTGCGCTGCAGCGAACTCATGATGAGCTCGGAAGCGCCGATAGAATTCATTTCTTCGCGAACTATTCTTTTGATTTTTTCAGCAACGCGCATACCAAGGGGCAAGAGATCGTAGACTCCTGCCATTTCCTTATGAATATAACCAGCGCGGATAAGAAGCTGCGCATTTTTGGCAACCTCGTCCTTCGGGGCGTTCTTCTGCGTTTTGGTGAACAATTGAGACTGCCGCATGTCCAGCCATTGTATCGCAGGAAAGCAATCGCTATTCTTGACTGGGGTCTAAGTATTGATTGTAATGATGGTTTCTTGCTATCTCTAACCCGTATTTATAATAACGTCAAACTCAGGAGATGAGTTTGATTCGCGTCGCCAAAATGCATCGACATCAGCAAAGGTTTTACCGGTTCGGCGAGTATCATCAAGCACTACGGCATGTTCGGGGCGAGAAAAATTTTTAGATAAAAACCTAACTCCCGTCTCAGAAATAGTATAGCCGCAATTCGGATTTAAATCATCACCAATAAATGTTGGGATTAAGACATGAAAAGTCTTACCTTTTTCCTTAAATTCAGACACAAATTCAGGAAGACCAACTAATGTAGAATGTCCAAGTATAAATAATTCTCTATTGTCAGAAGCATACGCTTGCGCAGCGGCAACATACAATGATTTCCAGTGATCAAATCCTTGTCGAGACAGCTGCGCTAACTTCATACCATACACCTCGATTGCAGGCGGCATATCAAGAGCCGCCATCTCAAGGACGCTCCGAAGCGTCTGGTTCAGATTTTGCGCATGGTTACTACTGTTGACTGTCATGCCACTCACTGCGCCACATATCATCTCCATCAGTTGCAATTGATGGACAGGATCGTCTACAGCAACCTTTACCAAAAGATAGAGTGCAGCAGATTCGAACCCGCTTCGAGTCAGATCCAAAATCTCCGATTGCCCCCATCTTTGCTCCCTTGTACTGCAATGCATACCGAACATCTGATGGCAAAATTTTGTCACTGAGTGTTTCCCTAACCTCAGGAGCTCTTCTCTTGAACGATTCAATCATGACGTTGAGTATCTTATCTTAAGTAAACAACCGAACAATATCGTGATATGTCACCACCACCATCAGGAGCAAGACCGCAACCACGCCGATTGTGTTTAAAATATGAATGACAAGTTTTGGCGCGCGGCGGCGCAGGATTGCCTCAAAAGCCACTACTACTATTCGCCCGCCGTCGAGCATTGGAATCGGCAGCAAGTTTATGACTGCGAGGTTTATAGATATAAAACCCGCGAGCGCCAGCACTTGCCCAAGGCCTGCCTGAGAAGCGTCCCCTACCACCGAAACCAGCCCTACCGGCCCCACAATTCCCTGCAGATTGAGTGAGCCTAGAGCGGCATTTTTTATGATGCCCCATACATTTTCCCCCACAGCAATAAAGGCTCCGTAGCTCGTGTGGAAGGCTGCCATAGAGGCCTCAGTGAGTGGGAGCGGATTACTAGTAATGAGAACAAGATCTACCCCCACACCGGCTTTGCCAGGCGCGCCGGGAATAACCGCATTCGCTGGAATGACGCCTGTTGTGGATGTGGCCTTTGCACCGGTGCTGTTTGAACGAAGATAACTCACGTCGAGTTTTTGGCCGCCATGCGTCTCCACAAAACTCCGTATACCTTCCGGAGAAAGAGTTGCGGGCGATGCGTCATTTTTATCAACCATAGCAACGAGCTCGTCTCCCGCGCGAATACCAGCCGAGTCGGCAGGAGAGCCGGGAACCACGCCGGCGATAAAGAGATGCGCACCTGGAAGTACCGAAGCTGGAGTATCAGCCGACGTATCCAGCGGACGGGGAATTCCGAGACTGTAGGCAACAGTGAAAAGCATCCAACCCGCTATAAGATTCATACAAATGCCAGCCACCAGTATCATTGCTTGCTTTGCGCGGTGTGCCGATACGAAACTTCCCGGTCCGCGTTCGTTTTCCCCGGAGTCGCCAAACAGCCGCACAAACCCGCCAAACGGAATCCAGTTCAGGGTATACTCTGTTTCGCCAATGTGACCAAGCGAAAGAGCGGTGGGCGGATACCCTACGCCGAATTCTTGCACACGTACGCCAGAGAGCTTTGCAGCGATAAAATGCCCTAGCTCATGCGCAACAATTAAAACCACCAACATGAGAATAACGAGTAGGATAGTCATAGAGGAAATATTAGCCACTAACGGCTAATGATTAACTGTTCATTTCTTTTTCTTTACTTTCAAAAGCTCCTTCCAAATCCTGGTTGCCTTTGTCGATTTTTTTCTGGAGCTCGTCTTTGAGGGAATACTTATCGTCTTCGGTTAGTTCTCCAAGACGCTCCTTTTCCTGTATGTCCTTCCACGCTTCATCGCGAACAACACGCAGTGTTGCGCGTGCCTCCTCCAGTTTTCCTTTTGCCATTTTAATAAGTTCAGCTCGGCGCTCGCCGGTGAGCGCGGGGAACGAAACACGAATGCCACTCGAGTCGGTGGCGGTGCCAAGTCCTAGATTCGCCACCGTTATCGCGCGCTCTATATCTTTAAGGAGACCTATATCGTACGGCTGCACGCGAATAGTCCGGGCATCCTCAACCGATACGCCTGCCGCCTGCTTAAGCGGCACGTTTGAGCCATAAGCCGACACCATAACGCCATCAAGCACGGCAGGAGCTGCGCGACCAGTGCGGAATCCACGATATTCTTTAGCGAGCCACTCTTTTGCGGCGGCGGTCTTTTCATCTAATTTTTTAAAGTCAAAATTAATCATATCTAAATTATATCACGAGAGATTTCTCAAACGAGCAGTGCCACCTGTTCAAGAAGCGGCTTCAGGAGCGCTCCACGGTCTAAGCAGTATTTGCGCGCGCGATATACGGCGCGGAGAGCTTCTGGGTGAGCGCTCGTCATAGACCGCTCTAGTTCGGACAAAAACGTGAGTATTGCTCCCATATCACGACCATCATCATCGTCTTTATCAAGCAGGGGTTTCAGTAATTCAAGTCGAGCACCAAGAGAAGCGGCCACAAACTCCTTCGCGTGTATCGCAGATGGCGCTTCAAAATCTCTCGCAATCTCAAGACGCTGCATACGCGAGCGCATGGTAGCGAGCAGTGTCTCTGGTGCACGATACAATAATATAAAGAGCGCATCCGCCCGCGGCTCCTCTAGTGTTTTAAGAAGCGCGTTTTGCGCTTCAGGTTGAATAATATCGGCCGAAAGCAAAAAAATGCGCCGTTTGCCTATCGGGCGCAAAGCCGCTCTATCGATAAGTTGCCGTGCATCTTCTATCGCGAGTGAATTGAACGAGCGTATATACAGATCGGGATTAGTGCGAATTTGAACACCTTCTTTTTCGAGCATACGAAGCATGAGCGGAATATCAGCATCACTTCCCGAAACAAGGTACGCATGAGCATCAAACATGCTTACAGTCTACAGCAAAACACTCGCAAAATACCGCTCGCAACTGTAAAATTAGCAATTCCATAGCACAATCATGCGGCATCACTACCCCAAATGCCCATGGTCATTGAATACAAGCATCCACCATGATCGGTGCGCATCGTTTGGATCAAATTGCAGCACAGTGATACCGGTGTTTTGCGGACGCATACCGGATACAAAGGGTTCAAAAAGTTGGGGAGTCAGATTTTTACCAAAGAATACTCTGGCGATGATCATGCGCAAAAAACGCCCGTGGGTCACGGCCAAGAGAGTATCCCGCGGGTGCGACTCCCAATGCTTGAGCATTTGTTCCGCGCGCCCCGCAAGCTCTTCAAAGTTTTCCGAGTCCTCCACTTTTTTGCCATCGCCATCGCGCGCAGCAATTGCACGCTCCGCAAGCAATTTCACTTCTGGATCATCTCGCCGCTTGCCGTTAAGCGAGGTAGGCATGCACCATTCCTTGAGTAATTCGTCATACTCGATTGAGTGCCCCGTCGCCTCAGCAATATACTCTGCGGTTTCTTTTGCGCGTGCCATATGACTCGATATCAGCGCATCAAAATTTAAACGCGAGGCACGCTTCGCTACATACTGCGCCTGCTTTTTGCCGAGCTCAGAGAGCGGGGCTGTTTCATCGTGATAATGCACGTCATCGGTATTGATAATACTCTCACCATGGCGCAGGAGGTATATAGTTTTCATGCTATCGCGTTCGCGTTATGGTGACTCCTGGCACGCCACAGACCAGTGCCTCGGTTTTTTTTACGGTAACCGAAACCGCAGTAATACGCGCGTCGTGCGCAAGGATATGTTTTGCGATTATTTCCGCCATTCGCTCTATGAGCAATATTTTTGGCCCATCAACGACGTTTTTTGCTATGTGCTGTAAATCGGTCCAATTCACGGTGTCTTCCAAATTGTCGCTGAGAGCAGCAGTCGACACATCGATATTAGCGTTAATGTCGAGAACAAATTCTTGCGGCTTGAGCCACTCGTGCTCATGCGCTCCATGAATACCTCTTAGAACTAAATGTTGTATAAATATAGTGTCCATCGCCCGATAGTAGCATTTCTGTGACTCCGTGAGAGTGTGATAGGCTTTGAACACTATTTTATACATAATTTCCGAAAACGTAACGCGTATGGCAACAAAACAAGTAAAAGTCAGGCTATCCAAAGATGTAGTGCCCTCGCGATACGAGATAACACTCACGCCAAACTTACAGCAGTTTACTTTTACGGGCGCCGAGCGCATCACCCTCGAGTTAAAACGGTCCACTAAATCAATTACTCTCCATGCAAAGGACCTTCGCATTGCAAAAGCAACCATTGAAACCGGCAGCATGTCGCAATCTCTGCGGGTTAGCCTGAACAAAACGACCGAGACTGCCACCCTTAGCGCCTCGAAATATTTTACAAAGGGCACTGTGGTATTGTCTCTCGCCTTTAACGGCGTCTTGGGCGACACTATGCGCGGCTTCTACCGCAGCAGCTACACTGAGGGCGGTACAAAGAAATATCTCGCAACGACACAATTTGAGGCAACCGACGCCCGCTGCGCATTCCCCTGCTTCGACGAACCGGCACAAAAAGCCGTATTCGATATATCGCTGAACGTGCCTAAACACATGGGGGCAATTTCTAACACGCCTTCGATCAAGACCACTCTCATGCCAAAGGGTAGAAAACTCGTGCAATTTGCCCCTACGCCTATTATGTCTACCTATCTTCTTGCATTCATCGTGGGGGATCTGGAGTGCATCGAGAAAAAAAGCAAACACGGCACACTGGTGCGTGTATTTACAACCAAGGGGAAGAAGAAGCAGGCAGAATTTGCTCTCGAGTGCGCGGTAAAGACAGTTGATTACTTCAACGAATATTTTGACACTCTCTATCCCCTTCCCAAACTCGACATGATTGCCATTCCCGATTTTTCCGCAGGAGCGATGGAGAACTGGGGCGCAATTACGTATCGCGAATCCGCTCTCTTGGTCGATGCCAAAAACTCCTCAACCATGAACAAGCAGTGGGTAGCGCTTGTGATAGCTCATGAAATTGCACACCAGTGGTTCGGCAACCTCGTCACTATGGAGTGGTGGACGCACCTTTGGCTTAATGAAGGATTTGCTTCTTACATCGAATATCTCGCAGTCGATCATCTTTTCCCGGACTGGGACATTTGGACGCAGTTTTTGCAGCAAGATCATTCTCTGGCTCTCCACTACGACGGTCTCAAACATACGCATGCTATCGAAGTGGAAGTGCACGATCCAGCAGAAATTTCGAGCGTATTTGATGCTGTTTCCTACTCAAAAGGTGCGAGTATCATCCGCATGATTGCGGAGTACTTAGGTGAAGAGACGTTCAGAGATGGCCTGCGTATGTACCTCAAAAAACACGCCTACCAAAACGCGGAAACCAAGGATTTATGGACAGCGCTTGAAGAAGCATCAGGAAAACCCGTAAGCAAAATAATGGACAACTGGACAGGCAAACCAGGCTATCCGCTCATCTCGGTAGCTGAAAAAGAAAACGCGCTCGAAATACGCCAGAGGCGCTTTTTTGCCAGTCCGCTTTCACAAAAAAACTCGAGAGACGCTACCATCTGGCAGGTGCCAATAAATTTTGGCAGCGACCTCGCCTCATCGCAAACACTCCTCGAGAAAGCCGTGCAAACGATAGAGAAACCCGCAGGAAAGTGGGTTAAATTGAACAGCAACGAAGCAGGGTTCTTTAGGACCGCATATTCAGAGTCGATGCGCGCTGCCCTTGCTTATCCGCTGCAAAACAAAACGCTTCCCGTTCGCGATAGACTCGGCCTTATGCGTGACGTTGCTGCTCTCGCCGAAACTGGCGAACTTTCCTCCGTAGATGCGCTCAACTTTGCCAGTCAGTATGTGCAGGAAGACGCCTATGTGGTCTGGGGCAGTGTAGCCGGTGCTCTATCAAAAATTCATTCGCTCCTAGACGATCACGCTCTCCACCCGCCATTTCATCACTTTGCGCTCAATCTGCTCAGCGCGATGAAGTCAAAAATAAACTTTGGCACCGTCCCGGCATCGCACTCAGAAGCGCTCCTCAAAGTCCTCATACTGGAATCACTCGGCAAATATGGCGATATGGAAACAATAGAGTCGGCGCGCGATTTGTTTGCTCGTGTAAGGGAGAAAAACAACCCGATTGCACCGGATATCCGCGGCATCGTGTACGCGCTTGTGGCAAAGCACGGCGGAGCAAAGGAGTACGCCAAGTTACTTGGTATGTATAAACGCGAAACTCTGCACGAAGAAAAAAACCGCATCACTCGCGCACTTGCCTCTACTCGCACCCCGCTGCTTCTCTCAAAGACACTCGATTTCGCCTTTTCAAACACGGTTAGGCCGCAAGACTCTGTTCGTATAGTAGCGAACGTTGCGCTCAACAAAGCCGGTGTGGATATTTCTTGGAAATTCATTAAAAAACACTGGAAAGTGCTGCAGAAGCGCTACGGAGGCACCCGAGAACTCTCTTATATTCTGGAGCCATTCGGCGCGTCAGCCAACTTGTCTCTCGCCAAAGACTTACATGCATTTCTCAAGAAACACCCTGCAGCAGGAACTGAGCGCACGGTGGCGCAGGTGCTCGAACGCATACTCTCCAACAGCGCATGGAAGAAACGCGACAGCAAAGCCCTGCGTGAGTTCCTAACTACAAATTAAACATAAAACTGCTGCCGATTTATTATTTCTCTCCCATCAGGTTTCTGACATCAGAATCTTCAAATCAGTCAATGCTGGTCGCAGGATGACATCGACCACAAACGAGCATGTTCGGGCGATCTTGAAGAAATTTGACCGGGTTGACGTGCGCTGCGCGACAAACGGGCTCGACCAGATGGTTCCGGTCCTTAAATTTTCTCGGTAGCGTCAATCTGGAAACCCAGCGCCGCAGCTAGAAAACAAATATTGGACTATCAAAATGATGGTGTCCGAAAGTATTAAAAATGAAAAGCCGCCACCTCCTTCCGCGGTTTTTCTTGCGGTCGGAAGGGCGGCTATTATGGCCAATAAAAAAGGATATTTCCTTTAATCGGGTGCCCTGTGTATATGAGCACGATCCCACGGACACCTCTAGAAACACAGGCTACCTTGTACCTCAACAGCATTGCTGCGTAGAGTACGTTTAGAGGCACGCGCGGCTCCAGAATCCGTACTTTGGTAAGAGACCCCATCACCAAGATGTACGGTATGCACCGTATATGGTCGAGACTTGAATACAACATCGTTACCTCCCTCGTGCATTCCGCACTGAATTAGGACACTCGGTAGAATTACAAACGTGAAAAAGCACAAAGATCTGACGCGCGCCGAGCGTCTTGAAATCGGCATATTACTCACCAAGAGGTACTCGCATCGGTCGATCGCAAGGAGTCTCAGCCGAGGACACAATACGGTCTCGTACGAGATCAAGACAAACAGCGTGAAGGGGTGGTACGATCCGCTTCGAGCGGACCAGAAAGCGCGCGTCAGGAAGCGTATGAGAAAGCTCCAGTGGTCGAAGATAGAAGCTAAGCCGGAGGTGAAAGCGTTTGTCATCGAGAAGCTGAAAGCCTTGTGGAACCCCGATGAGATAGCTGGCTTCCTGAAGCGCACCAAAGACAAGCGGTACGTCTCCAAAACAGCCATCTATGACTGGCTCCGTACCGCTCGGGGCGAGCGGTACTGTGTGCACCTGTATTCAAAGAGGAAGCGGGTGAAGAAAAGACACAAGAAAGCAAAGAGAGCCGTTATCCCAAACCGTATCGGTATTGAGCGACGGGGCGGGGAAATCGATGAACGAAGACGATACGGAGATTGGGAACGGGATACGGTTGTCTCGAGGAAGGGAGCCGTGGGTGGCGCTGCTACACACCAAGAGCGCAAGAGCCGTTTCCTTATCGCGCGAAAGGTACACTCAATGCGAGCACGTGAGCATGGCCGCGTCACGGAGCGCGTGGCACGGGGAGTGCGCATGCAAAGCATCACCACGGACAACGGCATTGAGAACCGCGAGCACGAACAGTGGG
>JAYTRG010000076.1:0-7777 GCA_043746305.1 Candidatus Parcubacteria bacterium | reverse complement strand
CCCGTTCTTCACTTCCTGTATCGGTATTTCGTGCAATGCACCATCTTTTTCCTTGACCACGCAGGTTTTTGGAATTTTCTCGAGAAGCGCGCGTAGCGCACTCTCAGCTCGCCTTGAAGCGTACACGTCGAGCGCTTCGCCTCCGGTAATCATAAGCGCCACCACCGAGCCAGCAAGCCATTCGTGCGAAGGAATAGAAACAGCCATAGCAAGGAGCGCTATGTAGTCGAGCGAAAGTGCGCCTGCGCGAATCTTTTTGATTGAATCGTTGATTATTTTTACGAGCCCTATTACAACCGCGACAAGAGAAAAGAAAGTAAGCTCGGGAACAAGGCCGAGCAAAAGCAATGCAAACACGACTAGAGGGAGGCGAAATTCGGGTCGAAATAAGTATTTCATCGCGACATTTTAGCAGATTTTTCGTTTGTAAGAGAGAAGAGTCTCTGGTATCTTGTAGACTCATGCAGCGAAACACTGAACTTAAAGTAGTTGGAATAGGAGTAGCGGTACTTATCGTTTTTGCGCTTGGGGTGGGCATTCTGCTTGGTAATGCAACACCGGCCGCCCCTACAGTAAACGCCACCACCGTGCCAGCGTTGTCCGCGAGCAATCATGTACGCGGCGATTCCACGTCAAAGATATCGGTTATCGAATATGGCGATTTTCAGTGCCCAGCGTGCGGCGCGTACGAGCCCATAGTAGAGCAACTCACACAGCAATACGGTGGCCGAGTTGCTTTTGCGTTCCGCAATTTCCCTCTTACGCAGGTGCACCAAGATGCAGAAATTGCCGCGCAGGCCGCAGAGGCAGCAGCTTTGCAGGGTAAGTATTGGGAAATGCACGATTTGCTCTACCAAAAGCAAACAGAGTGGTCGAATGAGTCAGCCGCCACGGTAGTAGGGAAGTACTTTGACGGGTACGCTAAGAGTCTCGGGCTCGATGTAACCAAGTTTGATGCTGACATACAAAGCAGCGCAGTTATGAGTAAAATTACTGCAGATGTTGCGAGTGCCAACGCCGCTGCGGTAGATCACACGCCTACCTTTTTCATAAACCTCACTCAGATAGCAAACCCTGGCAGCGTTGCCGAGTTCCAAAAAGATATCGATGCAGCGTTGAGTGCAGCATCGCCTGGCGCTACGCCGCTTCCTCTAGTGCCCAATAGATAAGAGCGTATGGCAACCATATTTACGCTCATGGCTGCAGGGACTGTGGCGCTGAATATATGTTTACTATTTTGTATAGCGATGCTATTTAACAAAAAATGGCGCGATGCATTGCGCATTAGTGTGGAAGCGCATGGCCGCTTGATTATATTTATTCTCGTGCTCGGCTCGGTGGCGGGAAGTTTGTGGATAGAGTATTTCGCCAACCTACCGCCCTGCGTCTTATGCTGGTGGCAACGGATTTTTATGTATCCTACTCTTCTTATTTCCGCAATCGCTATAATTAAAAACACCAAATTTGTAGACATTGCCGATTACATCCTCGCGCTCTCGTTGCTTGGTGCTGCAGTTGCGCTCTATCAGCACCTGCTCCAAATACTTCCGCAAGGCTCGCTCATTCCATGCAGTGCAACCGATGAATGCGCTATTCGCTTGGTATTCGAATTTGGCTATATAACACTGCCATGGATGGCGCTCAGCGTGTTTGCGCTATTTATTTTGATTGCAGCACTGGGGCGGGGAAAATAACCACGCAAAGGTGTTACGAATGATGCACTCAAGTTGGTGTCTATGTAATAAGTCCAATGAGTTCTTTCATGAGCTTAACTAACGAGTCCGCACTTTCAGTTTCATCTCCTTCTTTTTGTTTACCTTTGGGAGGCGAATTACCAAAACGCCGTGTTTTTCTGATGCCTCCGCCGAATCTACATCGATTTCCTCTGGCAGGAGTATCGTGCGAGAAAACGAGCCCCAGTAGAGTTCGCGTTGGAAGTATTCATTTTCTTCCACCTCTTTTTCATCGGAGCGCGTACCAGAGATAGTGAGAGTCTCTCGCGTGAGAGCAATATCTACTGCATTGGGTTGAACGCCTGCGATCAGCGCTTTTACCACAATAGCCTCTGTTGTTTGGAAGACATCCACCGCAAGCTCTCCCGCTGGCTCAATATGATCTCGGATTTTCCACTTGTCAGCACCGTTATCAAGCGATATGTGGGCGCGACGTTCCTCGCCAGATCCATGAAAGACAGCGCGTTCTTCGCCTTTTACCGGATTTGAAAAGTCATCTTCGAAGTAACCCTCGTCACCACCACCCGTAAGTTTTGAAAAGAATGATTTTTTGAATGCCATAGTAAAAATATGTTGAATGATAAAATTTTATCGTCGACGAGGCATGCGCTTCACGTATTCAAGAAAAGCAATAAGCGCAATGAGGCCCGCCCACACAAGGCTAAAAGTTTGCACCATTTCTTGTGGCGCAGCATTCATTATAAGAATGTTGAAAAGACCATGCAAGAAAATAGAGAGGATAACTCCGAGCGATATATATATGACTTTTTTTACCCACGACCCATAGAACGAAAGTGCCATAGAGCCTCCAATTACCGATGAGGCAAGCACGTGGAGAAGCGTTGCACCGACAAACCGGTAATCGCCTGTGATGATGGTTTGGGGAAGCGATGAGCCCGAGAGCGGAGATAGTAGAAAGAGAGCGTTTTCTGCGGCCGCAAACCCGAGCGCCACCACCACCATGTAAATAACAGGATCTATAGGCTCGTCGTCTTCGTGGCGCCAGAGTACAGCGACTGCTGCTGCACTAAATTTGGTAATCTCCTCTATGGCCGCCCAAAAAATAAAGGTGAGGGTTTCTATCGTGATGCCGAGTCCTGTTGCGATACCTGGGTTTGCGTTGGCAAAGGCTGCCATAAGCTGCTCTATAGGAATAACGACTCCGACCGCAACAGATCCAGCGAGAAAGGCGAGCGCGATGAGTTTGCGCGGCTCGGGATGCTCGCTATCCTCGCGGAGCCAAAACCAGAGCCAGACGAGTGCCGGAACTATGCCGCCAGCAGAAGCAGCGAGAACGGCGAATAATTCGTTCATTGCCGCAGTATACCTTTAGTTTTCGGGCCATTTGGCTACGATGAGTAAATCTGTCTCTTTACGTGGCATTTCTCGCCAGATTGCTTCGGTCACAAATGGCATAAACGGGTGGAGGAGTTTGAGCGAAGTAGTGAGGAGTATATATAGCGTTGCCGCGCGGGATTCTGAGGATGCGTCGTTTTTCTTTAAGATCGGTTTTGATTGTTCGATTATCTCGTCGGCAAAGCGATGCCACACGTAGTGGTAGAGCTTTTCGGAAGCAAGGTGGAATTTGAAATTTTCTATGTCGAGAGTTACTTCCGCCGCCATGCGATTAACCTCGCGAATAAGTTCTCCGTCGTTTTCTATGAGAGTGCGTGTCAGGCTATCACCTTGGTACGATTCGAGTACAAAACGCGCTATGTTCCACAGCTTGTTGGCGAACTTTTTGTAGGCACCGATTTTTCGTGGGTCGAGATTGAGGTCGGTCCCAGGTGTATTGCCCACAATGAGACCCATGCGCAGAGCATCAGTGCCGAATTCTTTGCTTATTTCGATAGGGGAGATGACATTACCTTTGCTCTTGCTCATTTTCTGTCCCTTTGCGTCGCGCACAAGGCCGTGGAGGTAAACGTAGCGGAAAGGCACCTCGCCTGTGCGATATAGACCAAGCATGATCATGCGGGCAACCCAGAAAAATAGTATGTCGGCTCCGGTTTCCATCACCGAAGTAGAGTAAAAGGTTTTGAAATCACTCGACTCAGGATAGCCGAGCGTGATGAACGGCCACTGACTCGACGAGAACCATGTGTCGAAGGTATCGGGATCTTTTCGTAACTCGCCCCCACATTTTGGGCATGTGGAGAGCGCGCCTTCTATATCCACAAACCCATCGTTGCAACTTTCACAGAGCTTTGCGGGAATGGGGATGCCCCAGATAATCTGACGGGAGATATTCCAATCTTGGATATTGGTAAGCCAATGCGTCATGATCTTGCGGTGACTTTCCGTGAGGACGTTGACTCGGCCATCGTGCACTGCTTCGAGCGCTTTCTTCGCAAGGGGCTGCATTTTGATGAACCATTGGGCTTTTACCTGCGGTTCAATCTCGCGAGCACACTTGTAGCACACCGGCACCTCGTGCACGTACTTGTCATCTATTTTTTCGAGCAAGTTTCTCTTTTCAAGTTTCTCCACTATCTTTTCGCGTGCCTCTTTTATATTTATGCCCGCAAATTCTCCCGCAATGGGAAGTAATTTGCCTCGCCAGTCGATTACCTGCTCATAGGGGAGGTTATGGCGCTGGGCAATATCGAAGTCAATCGGATCGTGCCATGGGGTGATGGTCATCACACCCGAGCCTAACTCCATGTCTATCGCCTCGTCTTTTACCACCGTCGCGGTAATGGGGCCATTGATCCACTCAAGCTCGAATGTATCACCCTCCTTGTATACTCTGTATCTCTCGTCTTCAGGGTGCATCACCACGTACTTGTCGCCGAATTTCGTTTCTGGGCGGGCGGTTGCTATCACGAACGGACCATACTTGAGGTAGTAGAACTTATCGGTGCGCTCTACCCGGTCGGTCTCCAAGTTTGATAGGGAAGTCTGATGCTTAGGGCACCAGTTCACGATGCGGCTGCCACGATAGAGAAGACCGTCATTTTCGAGCTTCTTGAACGTGCCATACACCGTGCGGATTACGCGCTCATCAAGAGTAAAGAGCTCGCGGCTCCAATCGCAGCTCGCGCCGAGCTGCCTCAGCTGCCCCTCCATGTACTGCTTGTTCTCAAGGGTGAATGTAAGAATTTCCTTGTAGAGCTCTTCCGGCTTCATATCGAAGCGTGAACGGCCCTCTTTCTCAAGTTTTTTTTCATACACCACTTGCGTCTCGAAGCCTGCGTGATCAGCGCCAGGGAGCCAGAGCGCTTTCTTTCCGCGCATTCGCTGGTATCGAATCATGATATCTTCGAGCGTGACAAAGAGCGCGTGCCCTGCGTGCAACGAGCCGTTCGCATTCGGCGGCGGCATGACAATGGTGAATGGTTCGGTACGCTCACTTTTACCATCAGCGGATTCGATGGGTGGAAGATTATCTGGGTTGAAATAACCACTCTGCTCCCACTTGTCGTACATCTCGCCCTCTACGGCGGAAGGGTCGTAAGGCTTTAGAAATACTTCAGGAGCCCTAAATTCTCCATCACGGGGCTTCATAGACGGATGGTATCATGATTGATACTGGGCGAACTTGACACGCTGTAATTAAGTGTCATCGGCGAAGCCTTTACCCCGCCCCTTGGGGCGGGGTAAAGGCTTCGCCAATATTACCTGCACTATTGCTTGTGATTTTTACGATGGGACTCTTTGCGTTCTATCTGTTTTCTATTCCGGCCACGAACGAGGGTTGCCAAAAGCGTCAGCTTTTTGAGTCATCCTACCGACCGTGAGGTGAGGCCGAAGTTTTACCCGCTACTCCGTATGTTGAGCTCGCCATAATGGTGCGGCATCGGGTGACACCGTCCCGACCCGTACAGCGCGTAGGCCGGGCCGTTTTATTTTGCGTAGGCGGAGATTACTGAGCACTTCGGGTGTTTCCTGCACGAGGACATTGAATCACTTCGGTTCTACTATGCTAGGATGTAACTGTATGAGCCCAGTGGAGTTTGGGGATTCTGTGCGTCGGAACGAGATGCGCCTAGCGCTCGTTGGGATGTCGAATGCAGGCAAGACCACACTATCGAAAGCGCTCTCAGGTGCTTTTTCTTTTACCCATGCGGAAGTAGACAGTGATATTGGGCACGAACTGTCGCAATCTAATATACATGCGCTCGCCGACTGGCTAGGACTGCCGGGGAGCGAGGGGCACAAAGAGCGGGAGAAGTATTTCCTCGATCTCGAAGAGCAATACACGCTCTTGGATAGGCCGGTGCGCGGAAATTTTGTTCTCGATACTACGGGGAGCGTTGTGCACCTAAGCGAAAAGGCGCGAGAGAGGTTGCGCGATTCATACATGGTAGTACACCTCGATGTGGGCAATCAGGCGATGGATGCATTGATAGAGAGATATTTTGCCGAGCCAAAGCCAGTTGTGTGGGGCGAGCATTTCGAGAAGCGTGAACAGGAGTCGACCCGCGAGGCACTGGTGCGATGTTATCCAGAATTACTGCGGGTGAGGCTGGAGCGTTATCGGGCGCTCGCACATGTTAATGTCCCCACGCCAGAGGTCAAGAACTATTTTGGTCTGACACAGTACTTGCATACAATATCCGAGCCCGCCGTATGAGACTTGTTAGTACACGAGATGAGGCGAGAACAGGACTTCCCTACACAGATGTACTTCTTGCCGGCCTCGCCCCCGATGGCGGCTTGTATGTTCCGGAAGAGTTCCCTTCGTTCACATATGCGGAATTGAAAGCCCTTGCAAAAGCACCCTACACGGAGATCGCATTTGCCGTAAAGCGAAAGTTGGTAGATGGCGCAATACCAGACGCGACACTCCGCGAGCTTGTGGAGGCGGCTTATAGCCCTAAAAATTTTGATGGTACTCCCGTGGTGACACCTGTTTCAAATATAGGCGACGGACTTTATTTACAAAATCTCTCTCTCGGCCCAACCGCATCGTTCAAAGATATGGCGATGCAAATTCTAGGTAGGGAAATGGAGTATCAGCTTACTGCAGAAGGGAAATCGCTCTTTATTCTCGGAGCCACCTCCGGAGATACAGGTTCTGCTGCGGAAGCAGCCTTCAAGGGACTCTCAGGCATCGGACTTTGCATGCTGAGTCCTGAAGAAGGAATGAGCGACTTCCAAAAGGCCCAAATGGGAATGCTTTCTGGCGACAATATTTGGAACGTGAGTATTCGTGGGCGTTTTGACGACTGCCAAGACCTTGTGAAGGCGGTGAAAGGTGATCCTGAGTTTGTGCACCTCGGTGCCGTAAATTCGATTAATTGGGGCCGCATATCGGCACAGGTCGCTTACTATTTTGCGGGCTATTTGCAAGTTGCGAGGCAGGTGGGGGATGAGATCGATTTTGCTGTCCCTTCTGGGAACTTCGGCGATGCGTTTTCAGGTTACGTGGCAAAGAGGATGGGACTGCCTATGCGACGCATCATTGTTGCAACGAATGAGAACAATGTGCTCGAACGGCTTTTCAAAACAGGCGTATACGAAACGAAACAGGCTGCCGTGACCTCGAGTCCTTCGATGGACATTTCTAAGGCGTCCAATTATGAAAGATTTTTCCACGATATTTCTGGTGACGCAAAGACGACTAAAGAATATATGGAGACTTTTAATAAAGTCGGCCGAGTAGACATGAAAGACTTCGGGCTCAGTGCCGAAGCATTTGCAGAGAGAGGTTTTGTAAGCGGCTCATCCACGCATGCCGACCGGATCAAAGAAATCCAAAATGTGTATGCAGATTCAGAAACCATTATCGACCCTCACACAGCTGACGGCGTGCATGTGGGCCGGCAGCTTCAGGGTGACCTGCCGGTGGTGTGCCTTGCAACTGCTCTGCCGGTAAAGTTCGAGGACACAATAAAAGAGGCCCTTGGCTTTGTGCCAGAGCGGCCGAAGCGTTTCGAAGTACTCGGAGAGCACGACGGTGGATTCACTGTTATATCTGGCGACGCTGCGCAATTGAAGGTGCTTTTGCGCACTTACCTTGAGGCCTACAAATAACTCTTATATCGGTTGGCCAAGTCGCAAGTTGCCATTCGCACGCAAGTTCGACGGGTCTACAAACT
>JAYTRG010000075.1:0-6396 GCA_043746305.1 Candidatus Parcubacteria bacterium | reverse complement strand
CAAAGGCCCATCCGGAAATAAAGACTCCGTACTTCCTCATGGACGAGTCGCGGCTCCTCAAGAACATGGAGAAGATGAAATATATTCGGGAGAACGGCGGCACCAAAACCGTTTTGGCGCTCAAATGCTTTTCCACATGGTCGCTCTTCCCTCTCATGCGCGAATACATGGACGGCACCACCTCAAGCTCCCTCTTTGAAGCCAAGCTTGGGGCCGAGAAATTCCAAAAAGAAACGCATGCCTACGCGGTTGGCTGGAAAGAAGAAGAGATAATGGAGGTGCGACAGTTTGCAACCAAAATAATTTTCAATTCTGCCAATCAGCTCGAACGATTCTATGATATAGCGAGAGGCATTCCGCTGGGGCTTCGCATCAATCCTGGCATGTCCTACTCGCACTTTGATTTGGCCGACCCTACTCGCAAATTCTCGCGTCTCGGTGAAAAAGATATTACACGGGTGGAAAAAGCAATCGACGCAAAAATGATTTCCGGATTAATGATTCACAACAATTGCGAAAACAGCGATTTTGATGCGTTTGCAAAGCTCATCGACGACATGGGTGAGAAGTTTGGTCACCTCTTGGAAAAGCTCGAATGGGTTACGCTTGGCGGCGGCATTTTCTTTACCAAAGAAGGCTACCCTCTAGAAAAATTTGCGGCAAAACTTGCGGATTTTTCAAAAAAGCACGGCGTTACCATCTATCTCGAGCCTGGCGAATCCTCTATCACTCGCGCCGGATTTCTTATCACCAGCGTCATGGACATTATTCATAATGAGATGGATGTGGCCATTCTCGACGCCGCGGCCAACGTGCACATGCCGGACTTGGTTACCTACGGCGAAAACGCGCGCATGGAGCTCCCCATCTTGCCAGCAGACGCCGAGGGCCCAGGCTATATCTATCAACTCGCCGGCCGCACATGCCTTGCGGGCGATGTATTTGGCACGTTTAAATTTCCTGATAAGCTTGCGGTAGGTTCCCTTGTGCCTATCCACGATGCAGCCGGTTATACCATAGTGCAGAAAAGCTGGTTCAACGGCGTCCCAATGCCGAGTATTGTGGTGAAACGTTTGGATGGGAAAGCTGAGGTGGTGCGCACTTTCAATTACGAGGAATATCTAAGTAGTTTTTCATAATTATGGAACAGAAAAAGAAATCGAATGTACGACCGAGCGCAGAGCGCCCAAATGTACTCATTGTAGGCGCAGGGGCGGTTGCGCATGTGGCGGCACACAAAGCTGCCCAGAACAACGACATACTCGGAAATATTTGTATCGCTTCGCGTAAAGCGGGAAAGGCAAAGCAGATAATCGAAAGCATTAAGCGCAAAAAAAGCGCAAAAGACAAAAAGGCCAAGATTTATGCAAAAGAGGTAGACGCAATGAAAATTGCTGATTTAGTTAAACTCATCAAAGAAACCAAGTCGCAGATCGTCATCAACCTTGGCACGGCGTATATAAACATGAGCGTCTTAGAGGCCTGTATCAAGGCCAAGGTGACCTACATGGACACCGCTATTCACGAAGACCCCACCAAAGTAGCTGAGAATCCACCGTGGTACGCAAACTACGAATGGAAGAAAAAAGACGCTTGCAAAAAGGCGGGCGTCAATGCAATTCTTGGCGTGGGCTTCGACCCTGGAGTGGTCAATGCATATGCTGCGCTTGCGCAAAAACACTACATCGATAAAATCGACACCATCGATATTCTCGATGTAAACGCGGGCTCGCACGGCAAATACTTTGCAACCAACTTTGACCCTGAAATAAACTTCCGAGAATTTAAAAAGGTGTGGACATGGATTAACGGCAAATGGGTAGTGCGTCCAGTACACAGCGAGAGGTGGGACTACAACTTTCCGCTTGTGGGCATGCGCCCTGTGTATCTCAACGGCCACGACGAGCTTCATTCGCTTTCCAAAAATATGAAGGCCAAGAGTATTCGCTTTTGGATGGGCTTTGGCGACCATTATCTGAATGTATTCGGCGTCTTAAGAAACCTCGGCATGCTGAGCGAGAAGCCAGTTACTACCGCCGAGGGCGTTAAGGTGGTGCCTCTTAAAGTATTGAAAGCAGTACTCCCCGATCCGGCATCCTTGGCAAAAACCTACCAAGGCTACACCTGCATCGGCGATTTGGTAAAAGGCTACAAAGACGGCAAGTGGCGCGAGGTATTCATTTACAACACCTGCGATCACGCCAAGTGCTACAAGGAGGTAGAGTCGCAAGGGATTTCCTACACTGCAGGCGTGCCGCCGATAGCTGCGGCAATCCTGGTAGCAAAAGGTATTTGGAACCCGCAAACGATGGTAAACGTGGAAGAACTCGACCCGGATCCGTTTATAGAGCTATTGAATAAAATCGGCCTCCCGACGGTAGTGGAAGACCGCACGCCACAAGACGGTAAACCGAGCAAAGACGGGATGCCGAAGTCTGCTGCAAAGAGCAACAATATTGCACCAAGCGAGGTGTGGTGATTTGATCAAACTATAGATTCATGTTATACACATCTCCTCAGACTGAGGGGATTGTCTCTCACCTGTAAAGCTTGAAAGTAAGGTGGAATATGGCAGACTTGTTCGAAATGGCAGTCGCGATCGTCACGGCAGCTGTGGGCTCCGGCCGACTTGAGTTGACCACAGAAATTGGCACAAAGATTTGCGAGACCGTCCGTGCCCTGCACGCGGCACGCTCGCAGCTCATAAAAGAAGACTTCTTACCACAGGAGAGACAGCGAATAAACTGACGTGCCACAGCCGACGACTCGAAAGAAGAGTCGACGCAGCTAACGCCACGTCACCGGACGCATTGCTACCTCCGGCGGTGGCAATGCGTTCTTATATTATATGCACTATTTTTTACCCGCTCGATATTTTTCAATACTTACAAGAAGCGGTGTTGCCAAGAAAATAGACGAATAAGTACCGGCGACGATGCCGACGAGGAGCGTGAGGGCAAAATATTGCGTTGAGGCAGGGCCTACCCAATACAAAACAAGAAGTGTGAGAGCGACAGTGAGAGAGGTGTTGATGGAGCGGGTAAAGGTTTGTCCGAGGGCGCGACCGGCAGTATCGGCGAAGGACTCGTTCCTCCCCTTTTCTTTGTTCACGCGCAAGTTTTCACGTACTCTATCGAATACCACAATAGTGTCGTGTACCGAAAAACCAAGCACAGTGAGAAGCGCCGTTACAAAGAGTGTGTCTACTGACGCATCGGTAAAGTGACCAAGGATGGCAAAGAAGCCTGCGGGAATAATTACATCATGCACCAAGGTTATCAATGCTACTGCGCCATAAATCCAGCTCGATATTGGTTTAGAAACTTTGCGAAATGCGTAGGAGATGAAGAGCAGAATGCAAAGCATCACGACACCTATTGAAACAATGGCCTTACTGCGCAATTCCGCGCCTATCGTAGGGCCAATTTCACTCTGCTGATCGATAGTAACAGGATATTTGCCGCCTACCGAAAACATTTGAGGTAGGGCTGACCGCTCGATGGCAGTAAGAGGCGGAGCGCGTAATATGTAGTCGGTACTACCAGCGCCGCGCAACGAAAAGTCTTTGATGCCGGTTGCGGAGACAGCACTCTGCAGCTCGCTTGCAGGAGGAAGCCCGCTCGCATACGTGACCTGTATCAAGGTTCCACCTGTGAAATCTATCGAGAATTTGAGTCCAAAGACGAGAAGGGATACAAGGGAGGCGGCAACCAAGGCGCCTGTAATGGAGAAGAAGAGTCCGCGATGTTTAATGATAATCATACTATTGATTTAAGTTGCGCACCAAGGTACGTGACGCGGAATTTGATAATGGAAAAGAGGTATGAGCCGAGCAACACCATAAAAATCGCCTGTCCTACAGTGAGGTATATGTCTTGGATCATCACGTACTTTGTGAGGAAAACCATGGTTGCCAGAAGCCGTACGGTGGTGCCCAAGATAGATATTTCTTGCGCGCTCCGGTGCTTCCAGATGCGGCTAATCTGCAAGGAGATGTCGGTGATGATTGCCATATAGGCAATGATAAGACTGTAATCAATGATACTTGCAGAAGTCATAGGCTATGAGGAAATTCCGCTACCGAACAGGAACCGCATCGGACCGCGCTTTGCTTCAAATCCAAGCGCTTTGAGGAAGGTTCGTGATACTGAGATAGCCGTAAGCATAGAGACAAGCACCCCGAGGAAAAAGACGAGCGCAAATCCTCGGATGAGCGAGGTGCCGAACCAATACAGAATTATGGCGGTTATCATCGAGGAGATATTGGAGTCGCGAATAGAAGGCCACGCGCGCGCAAAACCGTTCTCAATTGCTTCGCGCGGATTGTGTTCTCGCAACTCCTCGCGGGTACGCTCAAAGATAAGAATATTCGCATCGACCGCCATACCTATGGAGAGGATAAATCCAGCGATACCCGCTGCGGTGATTGTGATAGGAATATACATAAAGAGGAAGAGCATGAGAGCGATGTAGATCATGAGTGCGAGGCTTGCGATAAGGCCAGGGAGGCGGTACCAGAGCAACATAAAGAGGCACACGACGGCTACACCAAAGATGCCGGAAAAAATCCCAGCAGCAACTGCTTGCGAGCCAAGAGTACCAGAGACTGACTGTGTTTCGATAAGCGAAATCGGCACCGGAAGCGCTCCGTAATTGAGGTTGCGCGCCAAAGTCTTTGCGCCATCGGCAGTAAAGTTACCCGAGATGATGGCGGTGCCGTCGACAATTGCTTCACGAATAACCGGTGTGGAGATGGGCTGGCCGTCGAGAAAGATTGCCATTTCCTGGCCCACGTTGTTTTTGGTTATGTCGGCAAACTTTGCGGTGCCTTCGCTATTAAAATGAATGGCAACCACAGGCTCAGTGAGCGAGCCGGTTTGGCCTTGAAACTGCAGTTCTGCGCTGGTAAGGTCTTTGCCTGTTATTATTGCTTGCTGAAAATACTGCCCTAACTGTGCGGGCGTGGTCGAGGCAGGTATAGTGGTCACGCCAGGCTTTAAAAGACGGAATTCAAGTACCGGCGTTTGCCCTATGAGGGCTATGGCTTGTTGCACGTCGGTCACTCCTGGAAGCTCCACCACTAGGCGCTGCTCCGACCCCTGCCCAGCGAGCGAGCTGCCGGTTTCGGTTTGCACCAGAGGCTCGGCTACGCCAAAGAGGTTGACTCTACGCTCTATGGTATCGCGTAGCGCAGCCATGGAGTCGGGTACGTCGCTAGATGCTATGTTTGCGATGTCGGCCTTGTAGAGCAGCTGGGTGCCGCCTGAAAGGTCGAGCCCCAGGCGGAAGGGTCGCCACCCGTGGAGCTGGGAGCTATAGACCAAATAGCCTACTCCTGCTCCCACCAAGAGCACTGAAAGGGCCAACATCCTTTTCTTCAACATTCTGAGAAAGGTACCAGAAAACCGACCTTTTATCAAAGAATTGGCGCTGGAATATTTGTGTGGTTTTGCATCAGTAATTTTAGATTGCAGAAAATCATGGCTACGGCAACTGGCCCAACGCCGCCGGGAACAGGGGTCATGATGGATGCAACATCGATACAAGCAGGGTCGGCGTCGCCCACTACCTTGCCACCCTGTTCGCTGGTGCCCGCATCAATGAGCGCAACTCCTTTTTTTAGATGCTCGGGTCGAATAAGACCTGGTTTACCTGCACCAGAAACAACGATATCAGCCGCTATCAAATCTTCTATTGAACCCTCCTGCAGCGTGAACATGGTCACATCAGCGTCAGCTTTGCGAAGAAGTTCTGCAGAAGGTGCGCCAACGAGCATTCCTGCCCCCACAACCACCACACGCTTCCCAAAAACTTCAATATCGCTCCGTGCAAGAATTTCCATAACTGCGAGCGCAACGGGAGCCTCAACTATTCGTTCGCTCGAATGACGCGGATTTAACGCATCAACATCATGCGTGGAGGGGATTGAAGAAAGCACCGCATTGGTATCCACCAGCTTCGGCATTGGAAGCTGCGCGATAAGCGCGTCGCAATCGCCCGCGAGTTTTTGCAGTTCCTCAATGATCTCTTCTGTGGTTGCGGTTTCGGGCAAATCTTTGCGCTCCATGACTATGCCAAGTCGCGCCGCCGATTTAGCTTTTATCTTCACGAATGACTCGATGACTGGATTGTTCCCCACAACCACAATCCCAAGCCTCGCCTGGTGCTCACGAAAAAAAGGCGCGAGCATCGTATAGAGGTCATTGGCTATTTTTTTGCCGTCTATAAAATGCCCCATTGTGCTTTGAGCTCCGCTATTCCCTTTTCAAGCGGGATGGTGGGCTCCCACCCAAGGAGCTCTTTTGCTTTTCTGTTGTCTGCGAGTGTGTCATGCGGCTCAAGCCTCGGCTCCACATGTATCGACGGGCCGCCTACCATATTTGCAACATCATTTAC
>JAYTRG010000074.1:0-8869 GCA_043746305.1 Candidatus Parcubacteria bacterium | reverse complement strand
GCATCGAAGTTTCGCCACAGAAGCAATGCGAGCTTTGATTGGCGAAGCCTTTACCCCGCCCCTTCGGGCGGGTATACTATCTGTATGAAGTACGTTCTGATAAGTCTTGTTATTCTCTTTTTTTGCCTCGCTTTTGCGTACTATTGGCTCCGTAAGGCGGTATCAAAGTCTCCGAGCATCGTGCGCGGTGAATATGATAAAAGAGTGAGCGAAGAGGGCGGCGTGGAAAATGGGGACTAACGCTTCGCAAATGACCCACGCGATAATGCGGCCAGTTCATGGTCTGCTCGCGAACGTTGGATAACTTACTTCAAGTTGGTTAGACGACTCGAGCTGGGACCGCGGTCGACTAAGCCCCGCAAGGCAGATTAGCCATATTTTACAGTACTAAAACGACGACTCTCGAGCGCTCGTGTAATCTGCTGGAGACTACAAGTAAAGATTTTTCTCTTCTATATAATCCGCGATTTTCTCTGGAACTAACTTCTTGTAATCATTATCACCATTCTTAACCATCTCTCGTATTTTGGTGCTTGAAATCTCTTGGACTTCTTCCTCTAAAACTATAAGATTGGTATTTGAAGTTAATTCTTTGGGAAATTCATAGCCCGATCGTTTAATAATTACAAACTTTTCATTCGGACCAATAACGCGTTCCTTGATGCTCGTAAATCCGTCCGTGCCGGACAATTGATAGATTTCAGCTTCGGACCGAGATTTTAGATCGACAATGACCTCGTGTGTGTATTTCTCACCAACACCATCAATCGCGTCTGCAACCAACTGCACTGGAACCTGCATCTGTGACTGCAGATACTCTACAAGCAGTGTGGCGAGATTCCTCCTATCTTCGACGCTTGTCGGTATCTCCCTATCAACACGCTTACCGGATGGAAGTATCCAGACTTCGTCAAAAGCAATATTATTGAGCGCTACCAAAACTGCCGATGCGTGACCGAGGTGTGGCGGATTGAATGTGCCTGGATAGAAAAGGATTTTCTTCATATGTAATCTTAACTATATCGCTTACTGGAATTTTGCTAAGCGAGGCGACTCAAGCGCGAGAACCTATCTCAAACTGATTGCCGGACTTGGATTCGAACCAAGATACCCGCCTCCAAAGGGCGGTGTCCTACCATTAGACGATCCGGCAGCGTGCCACCGAAGAATAGCAAAGAAACTGCAAAGAAAAAACCTTTCACTTGAAGTGGGGCAATGTACTCCGTCGGCCCTCCTTGCGTATCTATAGGTGTGCGAGATAATGCCTGTATGGTAAAAATTTTGGTTGTAGAGGATGACACCGTTCTTTCCTCGATTATGATGCGGAGTCTTTCAACCGCTGGCTATGAAGTACAGGCGGCTCTCGATGGTTTTACAGCAGAGCTTGATGCAAAAGATTGGCATCCTGATTTGATGCTTCTTGACATGCTTTTGCCAGATAAAGATGGGTGGGACATTCTTGCGCACCTGAGGGCCAACAGCGACACCTTGAATATCAAGGTTATTGTATTGAGTAACTTGAGCGACTCTGAAACCTTAGAAAAAGTTCGAAAGTTTAATATTGTCGACTACTTCATAAAAGCAAATACGACGCCTGGCGAGGTTGTCAAAAAAATTCAGGAAATATTTCCACAACCTAAACCCGCTGTCTAGCCATTTGTTTCTTTCGAATGTGCGCAGGTGTTTGGGCTGTATGGTATGCTTTTGATGTATGAAAAATGCCAGTATCGTTGTGCTAGGTATCCTCCTAGCGATCGGGGGGGCCTTTTGGTATTTCGAACGCGCTCATAATATGATTCCTGCCAATACATACACAGCTGCTCCTGTCGTGTCGAATATCGCAACGATTTTGGCCACAACTACCGTTCAGCGACCCGAGCAAGAAGTAATAGGGAAGTCTGTGCAGGGCCGCGATATTTCTGCCTATCATTTTGGCACAGGTAGTAAAGAAATTCTCGTAGTGAGCGGTATTCATGGAGGTTATGAATGGAATACGGTACTGGTTGCCAACGATCTCATCAACTATTTGAAGCAATCGCCAGAGACTGTACCTGCCGATGAGAGCGTAACGGTCATTCCAATTTTGAATCCCGATGGCCTTGCCAAGGTGGTCGACAACTCCGCAGCATTTACTGCCGCAGACATTACCGCAAGTCAGTCTACGCAAATTGCAGGTCGCTTCAACGCAAATCAAGTAGATCTTAACCGCAATTTCGATTGCGATTGGCAAGCGAATGGCGTTTGGCAAAATACAACCGAAAGCGGTGGCACTGGTGCTTTTTCTGAGCTCGAAAGCCGAGCACTTGAAAGTTATATAACATCGCATCACATTACCGCTGCAGTAGTCTTTTATAGCTCTGCCGGTGGTGTGTATGCCTCAAGTTGTCATAATGGGGTATTACCTGCAACGCAAACGTTAGTGAGAGTTTACTCGAATGCTTCCGGCTATCCTCCATATCAAAGCTTCAACTTTTATACCATTACTGGTGACGCAGTGAATTGGATGGCAAAAGAAAATATTCCGGCAATCAGCGTGCTTCTCAGTAATCACACTGGCGATGAATGGATAAAAAATAAAAAGGGAATAGAAGCTGTGCTCGCAGAGTACTCACAGTGATGAGCGCGCCTACAACTATTAAGGTCGCAATGCTCGCAGGCTTTGGGCTCTTGTTGCTTGGCGTTTTTGCATTGGTTCTTATACCGCGTCCAGTTTCAATAATTGCACCTCTACCTAAATTAAAGGCAATCGCCTCAAGTACCCCGCTCCTTGTCGTTATCGGACATTCGGTGCAGGGTAGAGATATTGAGGCGGTTAGCTATGGAACAGGACCGAATCATCTTTTGTTTGTGGGAGGAATACACGGCGGCTATGAGTGGAATGCTGTGGTGCTTGCGTATAGAGTTATGGACTATATACAAGCAAATCCTAGCGTCATTCCTGCGAATCTCACGGTCACAATTATTCCCGATGTAAATCCCGATGCAGTTTTTAAAGCGGTAGGCAAAGAGGGGTCGTTTACTGCGGCCGATGTCCCCGTAGAAAAAAATCTCTCCGTTGAGCGCTTTAATGCAAATGGTGTCGATCTTAACCGTAATTTTGATTGCAAGTGGCAGTCAAAAAGCATGTGGCAAAACAAAACGGTGAGCGCAGGCACTGCGCCATTTTCGGAGCCAGAATCTGTTGCCTTGCGGGATTTCATACTCCAGGACAATCCGATTGCCGTGGTTTTTTGGCATAGTCAAGCAGACGGTGTCTATGCCTCGCAGTGTGCAAGCGGTATCTTGCCCGGCACTATGGATCTCATGAATGCCTACGCGAGGGTATCGGGCTACTCAGCTATCAAAGTGTTCGATGCGTATCCCACGACAGGTGCGGCCGACGACTGGTTGGCATCTGTAGGCATCCCCGCCGTTTCGGTCGAGCTTTCTACGCACCAAAGCATCGACTGGGACAAGAACCTCGCGGGTGTACAAGCTCTGCTCCATCTCTATGGAACTACCACTCCCGTCCGTTAAGTTTGCTATACTCCGCAGCTATGACTCCATTTGGAAAAAAGGTGATATTTGGAACAATGGTTATAATTTTAGCAATCAGCTTGTTTGTACATTATCTCCGTACGTTGTTTCCGGGCCGAATTGCGCCCGCACCAATCGTGGCTTCGACAACAACCTCCCTTGAGGTTAGTTCTGACGTTGCTACTTCAACATCAGCGCTTACGCTTGCGATTGGCGAAACAGGAACCTCATCAGGAGTAGCAGTTACCCCAACGAAACTCATTGAGGACAGCAGATGTCCAAAAGACGTAACTTGTGTTCGGGCCGGCACGGTGAGTGTGAAAACGATGATACGCTCCGTTGCGAGCACAACAGAAGCAGTGCTTACCTTAGGTCAGCCGGTGCACATTGGCTACGCATTCATTATGCTTTCAACGATTACTCCCGGCAAATCTTCCACAACCACGCTGCTCGAGAGCGACTACCGATTTATGTTTACGACCCGAAGCATGGAAGCAGCGAGTGGTACCAACGTACATTAACGAGCGGAGAAAGTTACGTAACTAGGAGGAACGAGAAGCGATGGAACGGGAATCCATGGATGACAATCCCAGCTGACGCTTTGGTCTGAGGTTCCATAGCTCGCGCCTCCCTGCAGACCAAGAGGAATAGCGAAAGGCAATTGCGAAAGCGAGGTGAGTGTTGTTTTAGTGCCGACAGTCATACCTTCCTGCCAGGTGTAGAGGTAATGCCCGTCGTACACAAACAGGTTATTGTGAGCCGTACCCGCTGAGTCGGTTGTACGAAATGCTCCGTAGAGTTTTGCTTGCGAGAGGTCGACAAGATTACGACCCTGGACCGTACCTACCTGAGTGTAGGCGCATTCTCTGTTTACGTTGTTGGCAAATAAACTTTTGAAAGTCTGTGGGTGCGTTGCGCTCGCGGCGGGAATAGAAATTTTCTCTGTATTGACGACGGTGCCTGTGGTGGTAGCAACGGGTGCTTGAATTCCTGCCGTTGGGGCTATGTGAGATGCGTTGAATACGCCCAGCCATACCACGACTACAAATAAAATTATAAAGCTCACAATGAGCAGAATTTCACGTTTTGATAATGTTCTCATAGAGTAAGAGTACTAGGATCGCAATTTTTGTAAAGGTGCGCGCCGTGAAAACGGTTAGGAAAGATGCAGCGAAGCGAGAAACTGTTCCAGCTCGGCTCCAGCTACTGCTCGTTGCTCGCCTGTCTTCAGTTTTCCGAGCCCGATATTCATAACGCGTAGTCGTGCAAGTTTTTTTACGGTAAGTCCGAACGCTGCACACATGCGTCGTATTTGGTGCTTTTTCCCTTCTACGAGCACAATGGTAAAAGAATTTTCCCCGGTCATGTGTACGCGACACTGTTTGGTCCGGTATTCCTCAATATGTACTCCGTGCTCCATACGCTCCTTGAAACGCGAGGGGATTTTTTCGTTGGTCTGCACACGGTACTCCTTTTCATGTTCGTACTTTGGGTTCAATAAACGGTCGGTGACTCGCGCGTCGTTGGTGAGTATAAGAAGGCCTGTTGATGCTTTGTCGAGTCGCCCTACTGGAAAAACACCCGAAAGAGCGCTCGAAACTACCGCATCCTTTTCTCCGAGTTGGGGAGAGTGGGTAACAACGCCGAGCGGCTTATGAAAGGCGTAGTAACGATACTTTGTCTTGCGCGCTTTCACTTCTACCATGTCGGTTTCTCCTACTCGCTGGCCGAGTTCTGCCCGCTTCCCATTTATCAAAACCGCTCCTTTTTGTATGAGGATATCGGCATCTTTTCTGGTTGCCCAACCCTTGTCGGCGATATATTTGTTGATGCGAGTACCCTTGGTTTCATCCATGTTGGCGAGCATGGCATTTCTTGAGGGAAGTGGCAACTTTTCCGCCAAGCTGATAGGTTGTGGCAATGGACTCGTACGATGTTGTGGTTATAGGCGGCGGAGCTTCTGGCATGATGGCAGCGGGAAGGGCCGCAGAGCTCGGCAAGCGCGTCTTGCTTCTCGAAAAAAACAAAGAGCTCGGCAAAAAACTTGCGATTACGGGAGGCGGCCGCTGCAATATTCTGAACGCGGAAGAAGATGTACACGCCCTTCTCTCAATGTATGGCACAAGTGGAAAGTACCTGTACTCTTCGTTTTCACAATTTGGTATGCGCGATTCACTGCGTTTTTTTGAAGAGCGCGGCTTGCCGTTGAAAGTGGAGGCGCGCAACAGAGCATTTCCGCAAAGCGAAAAAGCAAGCGATGTAGTGCGGGTTATGCGCAGTTATCTCGAAAAGGGTGCGGTGCAAGTTCGCTTTAGTGTACGCGAATTCGAGTTCGCCCTCGGCGAAAAGCGAATAGAAAGTGTCTCTTATAACGGTGAAACCGTACGCGCAAGGTCGTACATTATAGCTATCGGCGGTAATTCGCATCCAGAAACCGGCTCGACGGGCGACGGCTTTACGTTGCTCAAGACATTAGGGTTTGTTGTACAAAACCCTACGCCTACTATCGTGCCGCTGCGGACAAAAGAACTGTGGTCGCATAGGCTTGCGGGCGTTACGATTGCTGACGCAAAGCTTTCGTTTTATGTCGACACGAAACGCGTGTCTGCCGTACGAGGACCAGTACTTTTTACTCATTTTGGACTTTCGGGACCAACTATCCTGAATGCGGCGGCACGGGTCGCTGATATGTTGCACATGGGAGAAGTCAGTCTTCGAATCGATACACAGCCAGATACTGATCTTGGGATTTTGGACAAAAAAATTGTCGATGTATTTAATGCTGCTAAAAACAAGCAATTCAAAAATGCATTCGCCGATATCGCGCCTCCCGGAACCGCCGCTCATTTGTTGGCACTTTTGCCCAACATTTCACCCGAGATGCGTGTACATAGTATCAGTAGGGAGCAAAGGCGCTCGATAGCAGTCTTGCTAAAGACCATGCCCCTCAGCGTCGCTGGCCTTATGGGTTTTGATAGAGCAGTGGTTGCTGATGGCGGCCTTGATGTAAACGAACTCGACATGCGCACATTTGCAACGCGCAAGTATCCAAACCTGTTCGTTATAGGTGATTTGCTGCATATCCGCAGGCCCTCGGGGGGGTATTCCTTGCAGCTTGCCTGGACTAGCGGTTATGTATCTGGCACCCATGCGTGCTAGCATGCCTCCATGCTCGTAGATGAAGTAACAATAACGCTGCACGCAGGTAGTGGCGGCAACGGTGCGGTAGCTTTTCAAAAAGTGCGCCGCGCAAAGGGCCCGACTGGCGCAGATGGCGGCAATGGCGCGAGTATTTATTTTGAAGGCGTGTCCGACATCGGTGCGCTTGCCCCGCTTGCGAGTCGCAGGCTGATAGAAGCAGAAAACGGTATGAATGGCCGCGGGCAATTTATAGACGGAAGGAGAGGAGAAGAAATGACTATCAAGGTACCCACCGGCACTACTATTCGCAATACGGAGACAGGGCTTCAGGCCGAAATCACGAAAGTTGGCGAGCGACTGCTTGCTGTTGCGGGCGGAAAGGGCGGCAGGGGCAACTTCAAGTTTCGCGCCTCTACCAACACAACGCCCATGGAAGCAGAGATGGGTGAGCAGGGAGATATTGCTACATATGAGCTTCAGCTGCGTCTCATTGCCGATGTAGGGTTCATTGGTTTGCCGAACGCTGGAAAATCATCGCTCCTTAACGAGCTCACTGCAGCAAAGAGCAAGGTAGGCAGTTACGCGTTTACTACGCTCGAGCCAAACCTCGGCGCGTTCTACGGACTCATCATTGCCGACATTCCGGGGCTTATTGAAGGAGCTTCTATAGGTAAAGGTCTCGGCATTAAATTTTTGAAACATATAGAGCGCACGCGCGTGCTGTTTCATTTGGTGAGTGCCGAATCAGAAGACGTAGTGCGCGATTATATGGCGGTACGATCCGAGCTATTTGCATACAATCCTACGCTCGGAGAAAAGAAGGAGATTGTTTTTTTGACCAAGAGCGACATGCTTTCGTCCGATGAGCTGCATACTATCTTGAAGACACTGAAGAATTCGAACATCGATGCAATCGCCATATCGATACTTGAGCCAAGCAGTCTCGAATTGGTGCGAAAAGCGCTCCAGAAGCTCCAGAGCTGATGATTGAGAGCTGAATTTTGCTCCCCCGTGATGTGAACAAAATCAGTAGCATACGCGTATACTATGTCGTACGATGACGAATAATTAGTTGCCCACAACGTGTATCGGCGAGTTCGAAAAAAAAGCTAGTAGATTGTCGGTGTTTGTATCAACGATGCGCTCGACCGCTTCATCGGTGTTAAAGGCGATATGCGGTGTCACAATGACGCGCGGGTGCTTGATGAGGTAGTGATTGGCGAGCGTGGTACGAAGCATGGCCTCATTGGGGTGGGGGGAGGAAAGCAGAATTTCTTCTTCTGCAAGTTCGCCTTCTTCTTCTAATACGTCGAGCCCCGCCCCAGCAAGAATGTTTTGCTGTAAACCAAACACGAGTGCCTCTGTTTCAAGCACGGCGCCACGAGCGGTGTTGATAAGAACACTGCCCTTTTTCATACGAGTGATGTTGGCGCGATTAATGAGGTGATGCGTGTGCGCGTTATAGGGTACATGGATTGACACAACGTCGGACTGCGCGAGAGCTTCTTCGAGGGAGACATACACAAAACCAAGCTCTCGAGCTTTTTCGGCGTCTTGCTTCACGTCATACGCAAGAACGTTCATCTCGAATCCTTTCGCCATGCGCACCAGATGAAGGCCGATGTGGCCGACGCCGATGATGCCGATAGTTTTGCCGCGCAAGTCAAAACCGCGCAAGCCGCTTTGCGCAAACATGCCGCGCTCTCGGACGCTCTCATCTGCGTCAACGATTTTGCGGGAAAGCGCTAAAAGGAGAGCAAACGCAAACTCGGCAACCGTGTTCTCTCCATAAAACGGGACGTTGCATACCGTAATGCCGCGCCTCTTTGCCGCGGCAAGGTCGATATGATCAAAGCCGGTTGAGCGTGTGCTAATGAGATGGAGATTTGGGAAAGTCGCCATTTCTGCTTCGCCGATTTTTGAGTCGATAAAAATCGAGATCACTTCCGTTTGCGCACTTTCAACTCCTTTCGCTGCATTGAGGGAAGTAGGAAAGAATTGGATGTGATGACCCTCGAGCCGCGTCTTTACGCGCTCAATCTCCCATGGTTCGGAGGAAAAATATTGAATGTTCATACAGAAAGTAAAAAATCAAGGCTCTCTGCTTAATCTCGAGAAGCAGTTTGTATTTTTTTAATCGATATTTCCATAGTTTGCGTGTCAGTATTCTCCCATATATCCGTTGATTTATATAATCACCATACCAGCGGTC
>JAYTRG010000073.1:0-3471 GCA_043746305.1 Candidatus Parcubacteria bacterium | reverse complement strand
CGTGCGCCGTACTGCGGGTTGTAACCTTCTTTGGCAAGATACTCTATAGCAACTGGCGTCAGGCTTAACGCAATTTGCTTATCAGCAAGGCGTTTGGCCACAATATCTACTTGCATGCGCACAATCTCACGAATAGCGTCTTGCGAAAGGATATTGAAGAGCACAATCTCATCGAGTCGGTTCAAAAATTCGGGGCGGAAATAATCCTTAAGCGATCCCAGCACTTTATCCTTGACCTGTTCGTACTTGTCGTTTTCACTCACCAACAAACCGCTGCCAAAACCGAGACTCGACATTTTGTCGATGTGTTCGGCACCGATGTTTGAGGTCATTATGATGACGCAATTCTTAAAGTTGACGCTTCTCCCCTTTGCATCGGTTAAACGGCCATTATCGAGAACCTGGAGGAGAATATTGAAGACCTCTGGGTGAGCCTTCTCAATTTCATCGAAAAGAATTACCGAGTATGGTCGATGCCGCACCATCTCTGTAAGCCCTCCGCCCTCGTCATGCCCCACGTACCCTGGCGGCGAGCCTATCATCTTGGAAATGGAGTGCTTTTCCATGTATTCAGACATATCCACTCGAATGAGAGCCTTGTCGCTATTGAAGAGAAAATCGGCCAACGCCCGCGTAAGTTCTGTTTTCCCTACTCCGGTGGGTCCCAAAAAAAGAAATGATCCCACGGGGCGATGCGGATCAGCAATACCTGCCCGCGACCGCTTGATAGCGTCTGTTACTTTCTGCACGGCCTCGTTTTGACCAACAATGCGCTCTTTGAGCTCTGCATCCATGCGGGATAGTTTTTCGGCCTCTTCTTCAAGCATGCGCGAAACTGGCACACCCGTCCACCTGGATACCACGCCCGCAATGTCTTCCTCTGTGATTTCCTCTTTCAGTACGCGACGCGTTTGCTGTAGCTTTTTTAGGCGTTTTTCATTTGTTTCGAGCTCACGCTCAAGCGTCGGGATTTTCCCATATCGAATTTCTGCGGCTTTTGTAAGATCGCTCATTGCCTCGGCTGCGTCGGACTCGCGGCGCGCCTGTTCCAATTCTCCCCTACCCCGTTTTATTTCAGTCAGTGTCTCTTTTTCGTTTTTCCACTTGATTTCTAGCTCTCGAGTCCCATCCTTAAGGTCGGCAATTTCTTTTTCTATCGCACGAACGCGCGTTTTTGCATTCCCTTCCCCCTCTTCTGCCTCTTTTTTAAGAGCTTCCTTTTCTATTTCGAGCCTGCGCACTTTGCGATGAGATACTTCCAATTCTGGTGGCATATTTTCGAGCGACAATCGAAGTGCAGAGGCAGCTTCGTCGATAAGGTCAATCGCTTTATCCGGAAGGAATCGCTCGGTGATATAGCGACTCGAGAGCTGAACTGCTGATATTATCGCGTCATCAGTGATTCGGACCCCATGATAGAGCTCATAACGCTCTTTAAGGCCTCTCAAAATTGCCGTTGCATCTTCAACGTTGGGTTCGTTTACATACACGGGCTGAAACCTGCGCGTAAGCGCAGGGTCGTGCTCAATGTGCTTTTGATACTCTTTGAGCGTAGTTGCCCCTATTACACGAATTTCTCCTCTAGAAAGCGCCGGTTTAAGCATATTTGAAGCGTCCATAGAACCTTCTGCCGCTCCCGCGCCCACAAGGGTATGCAACTCATCTATAAAGAGGATGATTTTCCCGTCGCTTTTCTCTACTTCTTTCATGACGGCTTTAAGTCGTTCCTCAAATTCACCGCGATACTTGGTGCCCGCAATTAAAAGGCCAAGGTCGAGCTGAATGACTTCCTTATCTCTAAGGCTCTCAGGTACGTCACCGGAGGCGACACGCTGGGCCAAACCTTCTGCAACCGCAGTTTTTCCCACACCAGCTTCGCCAATAAGAACAGGATTGTTTTTGGTGCGTCGCGAAAGAATTTGTATAACACGCGTAATTTCGGTGTCTCGGCCAATCACCGGATCTAATTTGTTTTCTCGAGCACGATCCGTAAGCGAACATGCAAAACGATTTAGGGCACGCGGTTTCTTAGGCTCCTCGGTATCACGAATTTTTCCCTCTTTTATGTCCGTAAGAACCTTGGCAAGAGCAGCTCTATCGATTTTGAATCGATTTAATATATCGACAGCAGGCCCAGGGTGCTCGGCGAGACCTATGAGCAAGTGTTCAGGGGAAACAAACTGATCATTGAATGAGGCGGCAATACGCGGCGCTGCTTCAAAGACGCGCACAAGCTCTGGAGTGAGATACAGTTGGAATGAGGGTGATACAGCGGTAGAACCGCCACCGCCTTCAATGAGCTCGAGCACAGAGTCAGTGAGGTGCGGTAAATCTATCTCGATTTGCTCTAGTATCGGCAGAACGCTTGTTTCCTCTTGCGTGAGGAGAGCGGCTAAAAGATGGAGCGTGGATACCTGATTGTGACCCCGCTCTACAGCCAACTGATGGGCGCGGTGAATTGCCTCTTTGGCTTTAGTTGTATAGTTATTGAATGGTGTCATATGGATTGATTACTGTACTATATTCTATAGTAGTTTGAGGTCTTTGTCTATACCAATAAAGGTATTATGGTGTACTTTTAAATGACAATATAGTATTAGAAATAGGCATAAATGCCGGAATGTCTATCGCTCTGCTCGAACCGGTGGAAATCCCAACAAACTGCCCTTCAGCGTTTATAAAGGGACTTCCCTTTATAATTGTATCGAGAGGTACGTTGGTGTCTACGACACCGAGGGCATCGCCCCCAACGCCTGTAACGAGCCCCGATGCAATTCGCAAATCTGATTTTCCAGAAAACGCAATCATCATATCCCCGACCTGAACAGCGCTCGGAGCAAGCGTAGCGGGGTGCATTAAGGCCGAAGTTGATGCCTCCGGTGCAAGGAATACAAAGCCATGTGTCGAGTCACGAGTTGCAATTGCGACAAGCGTGGTTGAAGCATTGCTATACGCAACCGATATATTCGTCTGAGATCCTACTGCATCATAATCGCTGAGCACAGTGCCGCTCGCGTCGATAACCAAACCAAGACCGAGGAATGTGGGATTGTCCGGTGAGCCGCCATAAATACGTACAATTGAGCGGTCCGCTCCTGCGATAAGCTGCGAAAGGGTGGGTCGCAGTACATCGGGCTTTTGCGTCGCACCATTTGTTGTTGCCGCACTCTGGCTAATTGTAACAGGGACCGCGCTTTGTACCGTTTCTCTCACAATGCGGCTTACCGATTGAGTAATGGCCGTAGGCGCTTGATCGACAAGTGAAATAGTAACAATGCCGGTCGCTATTGATGTTACAAAAGAAACGAGGAGCGTCAGGAGTACAATTTGGGATTTTGTCAGCTTCTCAATGTCCATAGGCGCATCCTATCATACGCTCGAAACCGGAAGTTCTTTCAAAATACGTGACAACGTATTTGCAAATTGCATCATGTCTCCTTCTTTCGTATGAATCCCGAAGGATACGCGGAT
>JAYTRG010000072.1:0-5549 GCA_043746305.1 Candidatus Parcubacteria bacterium | reverse complement strand
TTGATCATGCGACAAAACTGATTGCGCCGCCTTGAGGAAGTAATCAGGCCCCTTTTGAAGGGTGAGTCTTCCCAAAAAGAGTACGATTTTCTTCCCGCTCTTTTTAAAGGCGCGCAAGTGTCGAATGTCCCCACCGCCCTGCGGGCCAGTGGTCTCGTCGATGCCATTATGAACGACGCGTACTTTATCTGGGCTAATACCATATCGTGCGACGATAATTCGCTTGGTAAACTCAGAGACCGCAATCACCGCACTTGCTTCCTCCATGCCCTTTTTTTCAATATCATAAATATGCTGATTCACTGATCCCCCGCCAGATCTATCGAACTCCGTGGCATGTACGTGCACCACCAGAGGTTTTCCTGATACACGCTTTGCTTCGATGCCAGCACCAAAGGAGAGCCAATCGTGAGCGTAAATGACGTCAAATTGCTCTTCTTCGGCAATAATGCCGCCATACGCCGCGTAGCGCGCCACCTCGGAGAACAGGTCGCTGCCGTACTCGTTGTCTTTTTGCGTCGTACTTGAGTATCCGCGCTCAGTAACATACGGCGAAAGTATAGAGTTGAAAGAATGAAATTTAATCCTATCGCCTTCGGCGAATAGAAATCGCGCCCATGGGGCTTTGACGTCAACCTTGCGGGGCATCACAAACGTAACCTCTGCGCCAAGCCCTGCAAGAGCCTTGGTAAGTCCCAAACAAGCAACTCCCAAACCACCGCTGTTGAAAGGCGGAAATTCCCAGCCGAACATGAGAATCCGGGTTGCCATTTTTTTATTTTATAGTGCAATTTTAACACCATATTATGCTACTCTTTGCACATGCAAACAGTGGATTGCCCAAAAGCCGCACTTTTTGACCTCGACGACACATTGGCCGAGAGCTTTGAGTCGCCTTCTGAAGAAATCATAGGTAAATTGCTAAAACTTCTTGATTTTATCCCCGTTGCTATCATTACTGGCCGTGATTTGCAGTGGATGGCAGCAGACTTTTTGGCTAAATTCGCTTCGTCGCCGCATTTTGAGCGGTTTTTTGTGCTCCCCGAAGGATCTGCGCAATGTCTGCAGTGGAACGGAAATATATGGGAAGAACTGTACGGACAAACGCTTACTCTAGAAGAACTCGGGTACATCAGCAAAACCATCATGCAAAGCGCAAGAGAAACCGAGGTAATGGCTGGGCTGCCTGTCTATGGCAAGCAATTGGTCGAGAAAAGCGCCATGGTGGCGTTTGCGATGCTCGGAGTAGGCGTTCCAAGAGACCTCAAATATTCATGGGATCCTGGCAACATAAAGCGTCTCAAGCTTAGGGACGATTTGGCCAAGCGTCTACCTGATTACGAGGTGGTCCTTGGAGGCGCGACATCGGTCGATGTCACGAAAAAAGGTGTGAATAAATCATATGGCGTTCGATTTTTGGCAAAGCATCTCGGTATCGCGTCACAAGATATGATGTATGTGGGCGATGCGCTGTATCCGGGCGGGAATGACCATGTGGTAATTGAAACCGGCATCAAAACGCGCTCCACAAGCGGTCCGGAAGAAACTTCGCGAATAATCGACGAGCTCATTCCTGCGTTATCTATCTAAATTCTTCAGTTCAAAAGCGTCGCTGGAGGGGCAAAAGACTTGCCGTCGAAACACATTTAGCTCTTGAGCTTGAATGAAAGCACAATGTCTTTTCGGAATGCGTCTGACTCTTGTACTGTGAGGATATTCGCACCTGCCGATACCATATAGAGCGTGTTTTTGGAGTGAACAAAAAGAAGCGCGGTAAAACTTTGCGTAGATTTCGAGTATGTGATAAATGCCGAAGAGGCACCCTGTATGGTGAGGTTCTCGGATATATACTGATCAGGGAATTTGAGGTTTGTTTTTGCTACTGACTCAAGTTTATTTAAGGCGCCACCAGGCACATCCGGTGCCCATACCACACCCAATTCTTCGTATTTTTCGTTATAGCCCTTAACGGTGCCGTTTACAGTCGACCAAACTTTGTTTTGCCCAAAGTCTGACGTATAGCCCAATTCTTCTTGCTTATTGTCTTGCCAAGCCGAAGGTACGTTAATGGTAAATCCATCTCCTTGATATTCTGAATATAGGTGGCTTGAAAGGCTTTGTTCTTGAGTGTCGAGTTGCTGCTGTTCATTTGAGACAATCCTATTGTAGGTCTTCTGTGCACTTATCTGCGCGTTTGGAAATGCGACATTTTTTACCCACCAAAAAATACCGAGTATCATCAATAGAACAACAATACAAGCAATAACGACAACACGAAGAGTATCGATTACTCGCTTGATCATTCCAATAATACTAGCACTCACTTCACCCAAACGTAAACGTGTAGGCCTCTAGTCCTGCCGATTCTATCTCAATTTCGAGGGTGTGGATGCCGTAGCCGCTGTCGCCCACAAGCTGATAAAGCCTGTCGCTATCTATTGTTACCTCACCATTTGCGTCTACGTCTTTTCCTGCTGCAGATCCGAGAGGTTTTCCTCCATCGCGCGTTACTTTTATTTTTACACTTCCGCCTGAAGGAGCTGCGACAAAATACACATTTTTTGCTTTGTAGAGATACTGTATTTTTGCTCCTGCAGTTTTATTCGTCGCATATTCGCCCGAAAAATTCCATCCTCCGCCAAGATAGAGTGTGTTGGCATTCACACTTGAAGTGGCGGGGAGTTCAAGCGTCTGGTCCCCCGCTTGTCCTGGTTTGCCGTTACCCAAATACTCGTTGCGATTGGAGCCAAAGTAGGTTTCGGGCGAACCAAGTGCTGCGGAGTCGACTTCAACGGTTCCCGATGGCGTTTGCGGGGAAGCAAACGACGGCGCAGCCGCTCCAAGCCGCTGATCCCTTTCGGCAAGCGCTTTTTGAATCGCGTGCTCGGTGACGTCATAGCTGCCTTCGCCCGCATGATCGTACACTACGTAACCATCGATATCGATGAGATACGCCCGCGGCCAGTATTCATTGCCGAACGCATTCCATGTACCGTACTCGTTGTCCAAAACTACCGGATACATAATACCAAGCTGTTTCGATGCGCTCTCAACGTTGCCGAGTACATGTTCGAAAGCAAATTCCGGCGTAGATACTCCAATGATTTCGAGGCCTTTGTCCGCATATTTTTGCTGCCACATGTTTACATACGGAATTTCACGCTGGCAGTTGATGCAGGAATAGGTCCAAAAATCTATCAGTACCACTTTTTTTCCTTTGAACTGACTTATGGTGATGGGCTGACCTCCCGTGTTTATATAGCCATCGATTTGCGCGAGTTCTGGAGCCTTTTGGTATGTAATCGCCTTTTCGGCCATCGAAAGAAATGAGAGTTCGGTGGGCGTACTCGACGGCGACGCGCTTACTGCTGCTCCCGTTGTTATATTTGTTGCAGGTGCTTCATTGGCTGCGGTTGTGGTTCCTGTTACGTATGAATGGTCGCTTGCGGGTACTTTTTGTTGTGAGCCGAGAAGCTTTTGCTCAATAAAAGTAAGATCGAGACCATGATTCAGAAGCCACGCCTCGGCGGAAGCTTCTGCCCCGGTTGAAACAGCAAGTCCGATAATAATAAAAAGGGCGCCAATTCCCCTTCTAAACCAACCGCTAGGCTCAATTGCGATACCCATTTTGTCTACCAATTTCTGTCCTGCGATAGCGATGAGGAGTAGGAAGCCCGAAAGACCGAGCGCGTAGGCAAATAAGTCGAGCAACCCCATGCCAAGCGATGCCGGCAAGACCGTGGCGAGAATAACAAAATAGGTAGGAGAACAGCTGGAAAATACCGGCCCAAGTGCTGCGCCCATGATTACATCGCCCCACATAGAATTTTTTTGATAGCCCGTTGCAAGAAGCTTGTTGGAACTGCGATTGAGAAGATTGACGAACCCGAGCGAGTCCCAAAGCTGCGGGAACACCATGATGAGGCCGAATACTATGAGAATGGCGCCGGAAAAGATTTCCCAGAAGCTCTGCGGAATGTTTATTAAAACAGTGGATGCTTTGAGGAGTAGCGTGAAGAGAATTACGGAAACACCGAGCGAAAGCGATATTGTATACGCCCTGGTGCGCTCACCTGAGGCTACCGAGCCGCCAACAATAACAGGAAGGAGCGGCAAGACGCACGGAGCAATTGCGGTAAGAATGCCCGCGATAAAGGAGATACCAAAAAGTACCATGAGGGGAGTATAAATTGATGGAAAGCGATGTCAAGACAACTTTACATTTCCTGTGGATATCACCGATACCGATCGTTCCAAAAATTCGCACCTTCTTTACCAATCACCATACCAAGGAGCGCAAGGACGAGCCATTGATCAAGCGTATGAGCAATGCTCTCTACTACGATTGCAAAGAGAAGAATTGCACCCCCTGCAAGAAATGCTGTCCGACCTGCAAGCGCTCGGTGCACCTCCTCTCGTTCATCGCCGTCTCCTTCGTGCGCAACAAATATCGCCAAAACGCCAAAGGCAATCACTGCAAGCGCGAGAATGGTCATCTGGGCCATAGACGGCATCCAGATATTGGAGGGCAGAATCAGCAAAACTCCAAAGAGACAAGACAGAGCAGCGAAGACGAGCTGCAGAATCGATTTGTTCATAGCGTAAATATATCCTCTACTTTCATTTTAAAATAATGAGCAAGTTTGAGGGCAAGCAAAACCGAGGGAATGTAATTGCCTTTTTCTATCGAAATTATGGTTTGACGGCTTACGTCCACGCACATGGCAAGCTCTTCTTGAGTTTTGCCTGCCTTTTCACGTAGTTTTGAAACTCGATTCTGTACCATTTCTCGCATCTGTGCATGCTATCCGCAGCATTGCGAATGTCAATCTAAGTTTACAAAAAGCCGCCGGGCACCACAAGGCGTTGCCGACGGCTTTTCCCCAAGGTTATTCGATATCCTTGGAGGAGGTTAAAAAAATGCCGCTCGAACCGTAAACGAACAGGTCCATCTCCGGCGTGGGACGATTTTTGCGGACAAACTCGATTGCGCTCATGAGGTCCGAGAATTCTCGCCCCGTAGGCCAAACATATTCGTTGGATGGGTTGACAGATACGACTCGAAAGTACCCATCTGGAGTCCCGTTGAGTATCTCAACGAGTACTCTATTTGGCACTGTTGCAGTTTCGGCCACGCTGCCCGGCACCCGCATGGTGCCTTCAGACATATCAACTTGACTCGGCATCGTTTTTTTCTCCCTTGGTATTGCAGCGCCTGATGCGCCACTTCCTGTGTAGAGCGTACGCCTTTCTAGAAAAGCGTCAATTGCTCTTATTGCGGTAAAACAAAGCACTCAAAATCGTGCTTTCGATAATCACCGTAGTTATAGGAAACCCAAGGCTAGCAAAGTTGAGTGCAGGAAGCACAAAAAGTCCACCAAAGCCATTTAAAAATCCGCCCGCATACGTCCATGGCGACTCTGTTTCGGGATGAGTCCATGCCTTACGCACTGTAGGGATAGAGGCCGAAATATCCGCTGCAATCGCAAAGCCTAGCGCAAGCAATGGGTTTGAGGGCGTATACCAAAGCACGAGTCCAAAGAGCGCAA
>JAYTRG010000071.1:0-5340 GCA_043746305.1 Candidatus Parcubacteria bacterium | reverse complement strand
CGCTCAACTAAGAAACGCCGGAGCGAACTACAAGTACAAATTGCGACCGCTTTCCGTGGGCACAAAGGCCGCCTCAAAGGCCCACTTTATTGTTTGGTCAATTTCACTTTCCGATAAAATACCATGTGTTCTCATGAGTTCGATTTCTTTTACTAAATTTGTCTGCAGCATCGACGGATTATCGGTATTGAGGCAAAACTTTACACCGTGGTCGTAGAAAGTGCGAATCACTTCGCGCAAATGATCGCCGCCTTTGATAAACCCTACTTTCATATTCGAAGTGGGGCAAAGGCAGAGTGTGAGATTTTTATTCCGAATCGTTTCCATCAGCGCAGAGTCGGTGTACGCGCGGAAGCCGTGATTGACGCGGTCAAGGGGCAGCACTGAAAGCACGTGCTTCATTTCTTCGGCATCTCCGTCTTCGCCGGTATGCACCGTGGTCTTGAGGCCTTTCTCGCGAGCAAGCGCAAAAAGCTCCCCATACTCCTCGTACCGAAAACCTTCTTTCGCTGGCCCTGCAATGTCGAGCCCTACAATGCCGCGGTCACGATACTTGCGCGCCTTTTTTACAATCACGGCATTCTGCTCGTACGAAAGCCGCCTATCAAGAAGCAGAATAAGGCCCGCTCTCACCTCGGGAAATTCAACAAGGGCCCGCTCCATACCGCGCAGAGCTCCGAGAAGAATATGATCTAGGTCGCGCTCGCCGCCTCGATTGCGAAACATGGGATTAAACGATAGCTCTATGAGCGTGATGTTGTTTACGCGGTACGCGCCGGAGATCACTTCGTAGATGCTGCGCTCTACAGCGATTGGAGAACTTTGAATGAGCTCCGTCCAGTGAAAAAGTTTGTGATAATCGTCCCACGTTACCTCGCCTTCTTTGCGTAGCGTGAGAAGATCGTGAAATTCCCAATAGCTCTTGCTGGGCAATTTAATTCCCTGTTCATGAGCAATAGACCAGAGTATGTGCGGCTCTACCGCTTGCCCTAGGTGAAAGTGCAGCTCCGCAAGTTGTTTTTTCTTTCGCTCTGCTTCCATGTTTTTTATTGTACCTTATGTGCGGCGCATACATCGATTACCGCAAGCTCAAGCGGCAAGTACGGCACTGCAGCGTACGCCATAACGCTATATGCCTCAAGAAGCGATCGCAGAAGATCGGAATTAACAGCAGATTCTTTAGAAAGTCGGAGCGCAAGCTCTCGATCGGCTTCGGTGAGCTCTTGCGCCAAATCTTTTGCGAGGTCTGGCGCATAACGAATGAGCAGAATCACGCGCATTCGATGAATCACGAGACGGGCAAATTGCCGCGCATCGATGTTTGCTGCGACGGCCGTTTTAATAGCGCCAAGCGCCGCTTGCGTATTTTTTGTTGCAAGTCCTTCAAGAAATAGCCGCACCAACTCGCCCCTTGGAGCACCCGTAAGTCGTTCGACATCTACCATAAGCACTTTTTTTTCTTCGGTTGCAGAAAGGATTTTTTGCAATATTGAAAGCGCATCGCGAAAAGAACCTTCAGCCAATAATGCAATCAACTCCGCCGCGGCGAATTCCAATGTAAAACCTTCGTGCGTAGCGACATCGCCGACAATTTCGGTAAGTACTTCGCGACTTGGCTGCTTAAAAACATGCACTTGTGAACGCGATTGTATGGTTTCGGGCACTTTGTCGCGCTCGGTCGTTGCAAGTACAAACATCGCATGCTTGGGAGGCTCCTCCAACGTTTTAAGAAGCGCATTCCACGCATCGCGCGTGAGCATGTGCGCCTCATCTATTATGTAAAATTTATATGGGGAATCGAATGGCATGGCGTACACGGCCTCGCGCAGCGCGCGAATGTCGTCAATGCCACGATTTGACGCCGCATCAATTTCATACAAATCCTTATCGCTCACACCGAGCGATTTTGCAAGAATACGCGCCACCGACGTTTTCCCCGTGCCGCGCCCACCGGCAAAAAGATACGCATGCGCCATTTTTTCTGGATGTTTAAGCGCCGCCACCAAAGACGACACAACAGCCTCCTGTCCCCGTACCTCGCTCCAAGCGCTTGGGCGATACACACGATAAAGCGTGGAGTGTCCAGAATCTTTTTTTTCGCCCTTTGCCATTGACTCGAGTATAGCAATTATTGCGCGTCTCGTAGAACGCCTATCGCCTCTGCAGTAATACTTGCTTCCATCAACCGTACGCGCAAGTCTTTTGCGCCCTCCCACCCGCTTATATACGCTTTAAAGTGTTTCTTCATGACCGCAAAGTTTTGCACATCGCCCATAAGTTCTTCAAAAAGTTGAATATGTTCTATAAGCGCTTGTATTCGCTCAGAGGGTGATGGTTCGTGAGAGCGACCGGAAAATAGCCACGGGTTGCCGTAGATGGCGCGGCCGAGCATCGCGCCATCTGCACCGGTGGCTTTTACTTTTTCGCGTGCATCAGCAATATCCTTTACGTCACCATTGCCGAGTATAAGTGTTTTGTACAAGGAGTCTCCTTGTACAGTGTTTCGGATTTCAACCGCACGTTGAATGCGCTCCCATCGAGCCGGAACGAGTGACATTTCCTTGCGGGTTCGGGCGTGAATAGTCACGGCCGCTGGTTCTTCTGCCAAGAGCTCTGGGAGCCACTCTTCGAGCTGGTCGGTGTTGTATCCAAGTCGCGTTTTTACCGACACAGGACCACTGAACCCGCGCTTTGCAGCACGAATAATTTCGCGCGCCAATGATGGGTTTTTAATCATCGCCGAACCACAGCCCGACTTCTCCACTGCTTTATCAGGACAGCCCATGTTGATATCAACGCCATCGAAACCCATTTTTGCCGCAAGACGCGCCGCATATTCCATATGATCAACCTTTGACGTAAAAAATTGCGCGACCACCGGACGCTCGATGTCTGCGAAAAGCAGTTTGCAGTGTAGCTTATTCAGCCCGCTTTCGTTGGCGAGTACCAAACCATCGGCCGAAGTAAATTCACAAAACGTGACGTCCGGTGCACCCTTTTGCGCAATAATCCGACGGAATGCAGCATCGGTCACGTCTTCCATTGGCGCTAGGGCAAAAATCGGTTTTTGAAGCCGTAGCCAAAAATTTTCCACAAACGCACCATAACAGCTCCTATTCACATGGTCGAGCTGAGAATTAGGGAGAGGGTGCTCTAAAACTCAGCGACGGGAGGCTAGCAGCACGCTGGTTGGAGCGGAGGGCATAGAATGCCCCTGACTTTCATTTTCGTTCCCTTGCATCATCACATCATCTGCTATATATTTCCTAAGTCCCCAATACGGGGATATCTTATTATTTAATAGCGCGGCTTATATCTTTCACACCTCTGGCACCGACTGCAGCCGTGAAGGACACTGCAAACCATTAGCACATGCCAACAACAGAAGAAATTAAAAAAGTTAAAAATACAGAAGAAGAGACAGAGGCCCCAGTCAAAATGGGTCCGATGGAAGAACTTTTAAAGAACGTCCAAAAACGCCCGCAGCTCGATGACGTCGTTGAAGGCCCTGTGGTAGCCATAGGGCGCGTGCGCGTCTTTATCGACCTTGCGCCATTTGGCACAGGAATAATCTACGGCCGCGAGTATCTCTCCGCTCGTGAGACGCTCAAAAATGTAAACATTGGCGACTTGGTAACCGCTAAAGTTGTCGGGACCGAAGATGAGGAGGGCTACATTGAACTCTCGTTGCGTGAGGCGCGCGCCGCCCTCATGTGGCATGAGGCCGAACAAGCGCTCCAAAAGAAAACTGTATTCGAGCTTCCGGTCAAGGATGCCAATAAAGGCGGTCTTATCATTGAATGGCAAGGTATTGCGGGTTTTCTTCCTGCTTCGCAGCTTGCGCCAGCACACTACCCGCGTGTACATGACGGCGACAAAGACAAGATTTTTAGCGAATTGAAACGACTTGTGGGAGAAAAGCTTGAGGTACTGGTCATCACCGCCTCCCCCAAGGAGAACAAGCTCATCTTTAGTGAAAAAGGCGCAGGCAGTAGCGATCGCACTTCGCTGGTTGAGAATTATCGTGTGAGCGACGTCGTAGACGGAGTAATTACGGGCGCCACTGAGTTTGGCGTATTTGTAAAACTTCAGGAGGGGCTTGAGGGCTTAGTGCACATTTCAGAGATGGACTGGGCGCTTGTCGAAAACCCCAAAACTCGCTTTAAGGTAGGTGACAAAGTAAAGGTTAAGGTTATCGAGGTAAAGGATGGAAAAGTATCGCTCTCTATTAAGGCGCTCACTGAGGACCCATGGGTAAGCGCGGCGGCGAAATACCAAAAAGACCAAAAAGTAGAAGCTGTCATCATCAAGTACAACAAGCACGGCGCACTGGCCTCTATAGAAGAAGGCGTAGCGGGTCTTGTTCACGTCTCGGAATTTGGCGGCGAGGAAGAACTGCGCAAGAATCTCGAGCTTGGCAAAGTATACCCCTTCACCATTACTCTCTTTGAGCCAAAGGAGAGGAGAATGACGCTCAAGCCGAGTAATTAACGCTCGCGCCAACTATGAAAAGCCTCATGCCAGTATGCGGCTTTTTTAGTTGCTCTTGTTCATAGCGACTGCGGTGCCTTCCGTCACAATCACCTCTACTACTTCGGATACTTTCTTAAACACTTTTTTGAGTGTCTCCATCTCCACGGGTTTGTATTTGGCAAGTATAAAATCTAACACTTCTTTTTCTCCATGCGGCTTTTTGAGCTTCCCGCCTGGTGTAATTGGAGAAACTCCTATACGCACACGCGTAAATCGCTTTGTCTTAACGGACCGAATCACACTCTCAAGTCCCCTGTGTCCACCGGAACCTCTATCGAAGGAAATTTTCATAGACCCGAGCGGCAAATCAAGATCATCGTACAGCACTATCATTTTTTCAGCCGCTTTTGCTGTTTTTACGTATTTAACCACTGCCGAACCACTTTTGTTCATATAGGTATCAGGAGCAACGAGCGCAACGAGCGCTTTGCCGATCATGCCTGACGTGCTCTGCGTCTTGTATTTGGGCAGTTCTTTCAATGGCGTAAGGTCGTTGGCTTTGCGTACATACTCAAGCGCCATGCGCCCTGCGTTATGTCGTGTATTTTCGTATTCTTCTCCTGGATTCCCCAAGCCTATAATCACCCATGCCATGACACTAGTGTACAGTGAACGATGAAAAGTGGATAGGTAATAGTGGGGGGGGGACGGGTCCAGCTGTGGATAAGAACTAATCTTAGGAAAATTCCATGTTATCCTAATAGGACTTAATCCTTTTTATAATCAGCAAGGGAAAAATGATCATGTTTTGTCATCAATGCGGCAAGGGGGTATCAGAAGGTGCAAAATTCTGCTCTTTGTGCGGCG
>JAYTRG010000070.1:0-4045 GCA_043746305.1 Candidatus Parcubacteria bacterium | reverse complement strand
AGACATGACTACCCAATCTGGGCTTTGCGCCACATCATAGATGCGTTTAGCCTCACTCTCGTCCCGTGTTTCTTTTGCGCAGACTACGGTGAATTGTTCGCCGCTGATTGTTTTTACATCGGCTGATAGCACCCAAAAACGTTCGGGGATAAAAACACGAATCTCCCGTTCGCGCTCCATAAGAATACGCAGCGCGGGAGATTGCACTCTTCCAGCGGAGAGCCCATAGCGAACTTTTTTCCATATAAGCCCTGAAAGATCATATCCGAAAAGGCGATCCAGTACGCGCCGGGCCTCTTGGGCCTTCACCAGTTTTTCGTCTACCTTACGCGGATGCGCCAGTGCATCTTGTACAGCGTTCTCGGTGATTTCATGAAATACAATGCGTTTTGCATTTTTTAACTTCATTTCCTCGGCTATGTGCCAGGCTATGGCCTCGCCTTCGCGGTCGGGGTCGGTCGCTAGAATTACTTCGCTTGTTTTTTTCGCATCATGAACAAGTCCGTCTATGACATGCTGTTTTGCGGCAACCACTTGGTAGTGCGGCTTGAACCCGTTTTTGATATCGACGGCGTCCTTATTGCTCTTGGGTAAGTCGCGTATGTGTCCCACAGATGCGCGTACTAGATACCCTTTGCCGAGGTATTTCTCGATAGTCTTTGCTTTTGCAGGGGACTCTACAATTACCAATTTCATATGCTATATAATAGAGAGATTTACACAGGTTGCACAAATTTGCAAAAGTGAAAAAGCGAACAGCGATTCCCTTGCCACTAGAAAATTCAAAAAAAGACGCTATAATCCAAGCATAAACTTATGTCTAAAGGAACAATAACGCAAATTATCGGCCCCGTCGTAGATGTGCGCTTCGACGATATGCTTCCGCCCATTAAAAATGCATTGCTGGTAAAGCATAAGGGAGGAGACTTGGTGCTTGAGGTAGCCCAGCATCTTGGACTCAATCGTGCACGAACTATTGCGATGGGTGATACCTCTGGGCTTGCCCGCGCTACCGAGGTACTCGATACAGGAGCGCCTATATCGGTGCCTGTTGGAGAGGCGTCGCTCGGACGCATGTTCAACGTAATTGGCGAGCCAATAGATGGCATGGAGGCGCCAAAGGGCGCAAAACGTCTTCCCATTCACCGCGACCCACCTCCTTTTTCAGAACAGTCCACCAAGGCCGAAGTATTTGAAACAGGCATCAAGGCGGTCGATTTACTAGCGCCGTTTATTAAGGGGGGTAAGGTGGGTCTGCTTGGAGGCGCTGGTGTAGGAAAAACAGTACTCATTCAGGAGCTTATACACAACTTGGCAACTGAGCATGGTGGTTATTCTGTTTTTGCTGGTGTTGGAGAGCGTGTGCGCGAAGGCAACGATCTCTATAATGAAATGAAAGATTCCGGTGTTCTTGCAAAAACAGCGCTCGTGTTTGGTCAAATGAACGAAGTTCCGGGTGCTCGCGCTCGCGTTGCGCTCTCAGGACTCACTATGGCCGAAGCGTTCCGCGATGAAGGCGGAAAAGATGTACTTTTTTTTATGGACAACGTATTCCGATTTGTGCAGGCAGGCTCCGAGGTTTCATCGCTGCTTGGCCGAGTTCCATCTGCGGTAGGGTATCAGCCTACGCTCGCTGGGGAAATGGGACTTTTGCAGGAGCGCATCACTTCTACCAAGGCAGGCTCTATCACATCAGTGCAAGCCATTTATGTACCGGCCGACGATCTCACCGATCCCGCTCCCGCAACCACCTTCTCGCACCTCGACTCAACCATCGTACTCTCGCGCGCATTGGCTTCACTTGGTATCTACCCGGCCATCGATCCTTTAGAGAGCGGATCTACCGCCTTACAGCCTGATATTGTGGGCGAGGAGCACTACCGTGTCGCCAACGAAACACGCCGCGTCTTGCAGCGATATAAAGATTTGCAGGATATTATTGCAATATTAGGTCTCGAAGAGCTCTCTGAAGACGACAAAAAATTGGTCTACCGAGCCCGCAAAATTCAGCGATTCCTGTCGCAGCCATTCAACGTAGCCGAAGCTTTTACAGGTGCGAAAGGTAAATACGTTTCGCTTGCTGATACCGTGCGCGGATTCGGTGAAATTTTGAGCGGAAAACATGATGCGCGCAACGAACAGGAGTTTTATATGAAGGGCGCTGTGGATGAGGTGAGCGCCTAGTGTATGGCGACGAACACCTTCCATATCATCATCGCATCCGTGGGCGTCACTTTGTTTGATGCAGCGGCCGAAAGCGCCATTCTTCCTGGCACAGATGGCCTGTTTACGATTTTGCCGCACCATGAGCCATTCGTAACAATACTGAAGAAAGGAAACGTTCGGGTGCGAGCAAGCGGCGAGCAGAAGGAGTTTCCCATAGAGGGCGGCTTAGTTGAATGCAGTGGAAATCGCGCTGTCGTGCTGCTCTAGGGTGATACACTAAGCGAATGCTTACTCAGCGCGCGTATGTTTTTGCGACTCTGATGCTTTTCCTTCCAATATTCGCATATGCTTTTGCAATACCCGGACAACTCAAGACACCAACTGACAAGTGCGCAAATCAAACGATAAAGTTAGTGAGTGGCCATATCGTGCAAGAGATGAGTGGCCAAAGCGGACCAGCATATGAGGCATGTCTCACGCATAAGGCAGTATGTTCTCCTGGCGTATGCGTGTGCGGTACAACGAACTTCTATGCCATTGACGGAACACTGGTACGTCAAGGTATAAACAACTGTTCTGCCGATTACAATAAACAGCTTCAGCAATTTTCTCCGAGCGGCGTTGCTGGGAACGCGCTCAGTTCTGTTATTAATACGTCAGCATTGAATGGACTCAATCCAAATGATCCGAATGCACAAGCAAAAATGTCTACCATGTTACAGCTCTTGGGCGCGCAGCCATCTGATGCACTCACCGCAGTAACGACGCATCCAGATGCAACGCTTAATTTCCTCAATCAGGTGGCAAACGGCACGCCAAATATGGCACAAGATGGCTTTGTATCTGATTTCCATCTCGATCCAAATCTTGTCACTCAAGTCGGACAGATTGTGCCACCCATAGACCCAACGAATCCAAGTTGGTCAACTATCTCACCAAGCGGCCAAGAAAGTTGGAATAAGCTTCCCGTACAATGCGGTACCCCAGGGATAGCGGGCAATCTTATGCTCAACGAGAGCGGTTGCGGTGCCAATACCAACAACCCTATCAACGCAAATGTGCACGGACCGTTACAGTTTCTTTGCGGCACGTGGACGACATACGCTACTGTTACAGGCAATTCGCAATATAGCGACTGCAGCTACGCAAATGACCCAACTATTTCAGCGCAGGTCACAAATGCTTACTACGGACAGCTTGTGCCGCAGATCCAGCCGCAATGCCAAGCGGCCGGTGTGTCTATGACCTCGTGCATGTACACCTATCACTGGCTGGGATCAGGCGGGTTTAATTCGGTGATGAATGCGCTTCCAGGGCTCGATCAGAGCGCTTCTGCGGCCTCTTTGTGCGGCTCTGTCATATCTTCCCCTGCATGTAGCGCTAATCCAGGATTTTTCACTCGAAGCGGCCAACCACTTACGATTTCTGGCATGTTTAATAATATGGATAACAACTTGTTGGGCGGCAACGGTCAAATCACCGGCTTGTATGCTGCAACTCAAGGAAGTGGATTATCTGGATATAACGCAAATACCTCACCGCCGAGTTTTTTGGGCCTCACCACGGGAACAAACAGCAATACCAACGGTTTTGGCAACTCAAATAATACTTCTCTCGTTAATCAGTTAGGACAAACCCAAATCATGTCAATGATGATGGGGCCACTCCAAAATCTTTTTAAGTCGTTTGGTGCTTCGAACCAAACTACATCACAAAAGAATGTTACGTCGCCACTGCCCCTGCCTGCGCCGAGCGTTGCTATAGGTGTTTTGCCAAACACGGTGAGCCGCGGCTCGGCAGTTAGCGTATCCTGGTCCTCAAACGGAACATCTCTTTCTCAAACCTGTACAATCACTACACAGGACGGAGCTATGATTGC
>JAYTRG010000069.1:0-3484 GCA_043746305.1 Candidatus Parcubacteria bacterium | reverse complement strand
AGGTACGGCTCGCCTTCGACGAGTACCGCCACTCCCGGCTTCACTTCATTGTATGAGATTACTGCCATATCGAGCCATTGTAGGGAAAATGGAGCGTTTGTCCACATGCTGGCGCGCCTCAGCCAAAGCCGCATGGTACGTTCATCATATGCTTAGACTGTTTGGCTTTTCCGCGATTGCTCTCGCTTTCGGTATTGTGCTTGTACATTTTTTACCGCCAAACATCGATAGCGCGGCTCAATTGGTAGCAAGCGTAGAGGCTCAGATTGCAACGAGTACCGAGCGTTTGATAAGTCGACCCAAGATACAAAATGCTTTTCTCGCTATAGCTGCAACGCATGCAAACGATACGCTCGCACTCGAAAAGCGTACTGCTAACAAAAATTGCCTGACAACAGGAGGTCTTCCAGACAGTGCGTGTACGCCCGGCGCGGTATTTGCGTCGGCAACTGCTGCAGAAATTTGCGTAAAGGGATATTCCAAGACAGTTCGTAGCGTCACGGTATCAACCAAAAAATCTATCTATGCGGCATATGGAACTCCCTACCCGCAGCCAACAGGCTCTTATGAAGCCGATCATCTTATTCCACTTGAGCTCGGAGGTTCAAACGATATAGCGAATCTGTTTCCCGAGTCGGCCGACCCAAAGCCTGGCTTTCACGAAAAAGATTTGGTGGAGAATTATCTGCACAATGAGGTGTGCGCGGGCGATATATCTCTTGCCTATGCGCAGCAGCAAATTGCAGCCGATTGGCTTGTGGTATGGAATGCGCTTTCGCCTGCAGAAATATCACTGCTTAAGTCGCAATACTAACGAAGCGGTTATCTGCGCGTGTTTCGACTATGCGCTGTGCTCGTTGAGTTTGGCGCTGATGTCCTTGAGGAGATCCTTGAGTACCGGCTTGTTTTCTTTAAGGAAGGTGCGGGCGGCGTCGTAACCGCGCCCGAGTTTGTGTTCGCCATAGGTGTAGGAGCCGCCGGATGATTTTTCAACGATGTTAAATTTCTCTCCAAGCGCGAGTGACTCACCCTCCTTTGAGATGCCTTCGCCGTACATCATGTCGAACTCAGTTTGGCGAAATGGCGCCGCCACTTTGTTTTTTACAATTTTTACTCGGTGCCGCCCGCCCATCGGCTCTTCGCCTTTCTTTATTTGTGCAATGCGGCGTATGTCGATACGCACGGAGGTATAAAACTTGAGCGCGTTGCCGCCCGGGGTTGTCTCAGGGTTTCCGAACATCACGCCTATCTTCATGCGGATTTGGTTGATGAAAATAACTACCGTTTTGGTTTTAGAAACAATGGCGGTGAGTTTGCGCAATGCTTGGCTCATGAGGCGCGCTTGCTTACCCACGTGCTGCGCGCCCATGTCGCCCTCTATCTCATCGCGAGGCGTAAGCGCGGCAACGGAGTCAATAACAATCACATCCATCTTACCGCTTCGCACCAGGCTCTCCACTATTTCAAGCGCTTGCTCGCCGGAGTCGGGCTGCGAGACGAGGAGAGAATTAATGTCAACGCCGAGCTTTTTTGAGTACTCAGGATCGAGCGCGTGTTCTGCGTCGATAAAAGCACAGATGCCGCCTTTTTTTTGCGCTTCGGCAATCACATGCAGCGAGAGCGTGGTTTTGCCGGAGCTTTCGGGCCCGTATATTTCAATAATGCGTCCGCGCGGCATGCCACCGATGCCGAGCGCCCAGTCGACTCCTATCGAGCCGCTTGGTATGGCATTTACGTCTACCTTTGGCGTGTCGCCAAGTTTCATAATCGACTCATCGCCGAACTTGGTTTTAATTTGGGCGAGTGCGCGCTCGATGTCTGCATCGCTTCCTGTGCCAGTTGTTTTTGGCGCGACTTTCTCCTTCTTTTTGAACGGTGTTGCCATGTCTTTAGTATACCCACTTATTGATGGGGAGTCACTGTCTCTGAAGAGGTAGAAAAAGACGCGCTCGAGGCGTGTGCTGATGATGCTGGCATCACTAAGGAGGTGGTTGAGAGAATCTCTGTCGATGTTGTGGCACCACGTAACCCTTGTGCTGGATGAGAAGTGTATTGTGACGACGATGCGATAGTGTTTGCAAGCGGTTGGGAAGGCGCAGGCGGGGGATTGTATACAATCTCCACTATCTTTTCGCGCATATTCCCGTAGGCATCTTTTGCATCGAGTGCGATGCGGTTATAGCCAGGAGCAAGCACATACGGTTCGTCGAACTTGCCGCTTTCCGTGACGGTAAGCTCCGCGCCATCCATTGAAAGAGACGATATTCGCGTCGCCTGTCCTTGTATGTGCACGAAAGAATCATTAGTAAAAGCGGGCACAGTATCGAGAACTATCATAGGACCAAGAATTTGTCCTCGGATTTCAAAGAGCGCGTAGAGCGCTGCTATGCCAAAAAAGACAAAAAGCGTGAGTTTGGTGAGATAAGAATCGCGATGAGCATGCATAGATTTCTCATGATTCGGAGGCGTCGCCTTCCGTATCGACAGTTTCGACTGCGTTGTTACTGGCGCCGATGACGTCTCTTGGCTTCGCTCCGTCCGACGGGCCTATTACGCCCCGCTGCTCCAGCAAGTCCATAAGCCGCGCGGCGCGCGCGTACCCTATACCGAGCTTCCGCTGTAGATATGAAGTAGAGGCTTTTCCTGCTTCGATAATTGTACGCTTCGCTTCGCCGTAGAGCTCGTCATCATCCTCATTGTCGCTCATCGAGGCAAACAGAGGGTCATTACTGTTATTCCTGCCTGTATCTTCAAAATTTATTTCCGATACCAGTTGACCTTCCGCGCCCTTTGCGATGTGCGCCACCACTCGCTTCAGCTCCGTTTCAGAAATGTACGGAGCTTGGATGCGGCGCGGCTTCGACATCTCGCCCGATAGGAAGAGCATGTCGCCGCTGCCGAGGAGCTTTTCTGCGCCAGTCATGTCCAAAATGGTGCGCGAATCGATACCGCTTGCCACCTGGAGGGCCACGCGGGCGGGGATGTTTGCCTTGATGAGGCCTGTTATTACCTTTACCGAAGGCCGCTGGGTGGAAAGAATGAGGTGAATACCCACGGCGCGGCTCATCTGAGCAAGACGCACAATTCCCCCCTCGAGCTCCCTTGGGTAGGTGCTCATAATGTCGGCGAGCTCGTCGATAATGAGCACAATATAGGGCATTGCCTCCGGCAGCTTAGTCCCAGGGTTCCCTACCGCTTTTTCGAGAGCTGGGGCTACCACATTGGTGTGATACGAGGATATATCACGCACTCGTTCAGTTTCGAGAATATTATATCGCCGTTCCATTTCCTTTGCGAGCCATTTGAGCGCAAGTATGGCCTTCTTTGCATCGGTAATCACAGGCGTAAGAAGATGAGGGATTGAGTTGTAGGCGGTAAGCTCAACCCGTTTCGGGTCTACCATAATAAAACGCAAGCGTTCCGGCCCGCATCGATAGAGAAGCGAGACAATAAAGTCGTGAATAGTGACCGACTTGCCGGCGCC
>JAYTRG010000068.1:0-7203 GCA_043746305.1 Candidatus Parcubacteria bacterium | reverse complement strand
ATGTCGTGTTCGTGGTTTCTGGTGCGGGAGATATGGAGGCGCAAATGATGAGTCTTGCAGCAGATCTTGATATAGCCGACAAAGTATATTTTACCGGATTTTTACAGGGCACGGAGCGCGACGAAATGTACGCCGCAGCCGATCTTTTTGTCATGCCTTCAATTTCGGAGCCGTTTGGTATCGCTCCACTCGAGGCCATGAAGCTTGGGACGCCAGTGTTAGTATCAAAGCAATCTGGCATTTGCGAAGTAGTAAAACATGCGCTTAAAATAGATTTTTGGGACACTGAGCAAATGGCAGGTTATATTCTTTCTGTGGTACAGCACCCGGCTCTCGGCGCTACTCTTTCTGAAAACGGCAAGTACGAGGCGGATAGAATAACCTGGTTGCAGGCTGCGCAAAAAATAAACGGAATTATGCACGAACTTGTACACTAGCGCGTAAAATTAGGTGCTACAATTGTTTTGATGAATAACGCTACAACAGCGCCCTCTTTTTTAGCACGCCTATGAAAAGCGTTTGTTTTTATTTTCAAGTACACCAACCTTATCGAGTTAAGCGGTATCGAATTTTCGATGTGGGTCATGATGCGGAGTATTTCAATGATCGCTCTGAAAGCGATTTGAATAATCGCCGGATTGTAGAAAAAGTAGCGAGAAAATCGTACATTCCGGCCACACGAATGTTGCTCGAGCTTCTCAAAAAGCATCCGGAATTTCGAGTATCGTATTCATTTTCCGGCATTGCACTCGAGCAGCTTGAGCGCTATGTCCCTGAGGCGCTCGAACTATTTAAGGCAGTCGTTGATACTGGCCAAGTTGAAGTACTTGGCGAAACGTATTACCACTCGCTCGCTTTTTTTTACTCGCGAGCGGAGTTTGAGCGGCAAGTAGCAAAGCATCGTGATATTATTCGGCGCATATTTGGCGTATGGCCGCGTATATTTCGCAATACTGAGCTATCCTACAGAAACGACCTTGCGCACTGGGCGGAAAACGCGGGGTACGCTGGAGTCATAGCCGAGGGATGGGACCCCATACTCGGTTGGCGGAGCCCCAATTATGTGTACCGCCCAATAGGTGCGCAGCGCATTGGACTTCTCCTTAAAAATTATCGGCTTTCCGACGACGTTGCTTTCCGTTTTTCATCGCGAGAGTGGAAGGAGTGGCCGCTTACGAGTGAAAAATTCGGGCAGTGGCTTCGCGAGGCCGACGGCGACACCGTAAACTTGTTTATGGATTACGAAACGTTTGGCGAGCACCAATGGGAAGATACCGGCATATTCCACTTTTTAGAGGCTCTGCCGCGTGAGGTGCTCAATTCGCCAGGACTCGATTTCAAAACGCCCTCTGAGGTGGTATCGAGCTACGATGCGCGCGGAGAAATAGATATGCCGCATATCGTTACATGGGCCGACTCCGACCGTGATCTTACTGCTTGGGTCGGTAACCCCATGCAAAAAGCCGCAATTGATTCCATATACGCTCTTGAGGATGCCATTTTGGCGACCAATGATCACAAGTTTCTCGAAGACTGGCGACGACTCCAGACCTCTGATCATTTCTATTATATGTGCACCAAGTGGTTTGCCGACGGCGATGTGCACGCCTACTTCTCGCCCTACGAATCGCCGTACGATGCCTATATTGCCTACATGAATGCGCTTTCCGACTTGCGCCTTCGAGTGGGGCAACGGGCGTTGCCTCAGGCACAAGCGTTGGCTACCTAACTATGGCGCGCTCCATCATTTTATCCAATGGAGAACTTGCGGTTGCCCTAGATGGAAACGGATTGGTGCGAGATCTCTACTACCCTCATGTGGGATACGAGAATCATGTGTCCGGACACTATGTACATCGCGTAGGCGTGTGGGTAGAGGGAAAAATGAGCTGGCTCGCTGATCCTGGGTGGGACATACAAATCGAATGCGAAGAAGATGCGCTTTCAAGCCGTATCCTCGCGCGCAACCAGTTTCTCGATGTGCAACTTACGTTTAAGGATATCGTGTACAACGAAAAGCCAGTGTTTGTGCGACGAGTAACGGTGCAAAATACCTCCGATAGACCTCGCGAGATTAAATTGTATTTTTCGCATCAGTTTGAGATATACAAATCACCCGGTTCGGACACCGCTTTTTTTGAGCCCATGACTCATGCTTTGGTGCATTACAAGGGACAGCGAGTTTTTTTGATTACGGCCACAATCGAAGGCACTGATTTTCAGGACTATGCCACTGGTCTTGCCGATTTTCAAGGTCACGAAGGGTCGCATAAGGATGCTGACGACGGCGTTCTCTCAAAAAATCCGATAGAGCATGGTCCAGCCGATTCAATTTTGGGATTATATGCTCAGTACGACCCCGGAGAGTCTAAAATTGCCTACTATACGCTACACGCAGCTCATTCTATTGCTGAGGCACAAGTTCTTTACGCGTATGTAAAGCAGAAGTCGGCGCAGCATATTTTGCGCACAGCGAGCGATTACTGGCGGGCATGGTCTTCTGCCTATGAGTGGAAATTTTATAAACTTTCTGATGAACAGGTTTCGCTGTTCAAAAAATCTCTCTTTTTTGTGCGAGCGCATGTAGACAACGAGGGCGGTATTCTCGCAAGCATCGATTCCGACATGCTCCAGCATGGACTCGACACGTACTCTTACGTGTGGATGCGCGATGCATCGTACTCAGCAATGGCGCTCGACGCAGCAGGAGATGGGAATGTCGCAAAGCACTTTTTCGAATTTTGCCAAAGCACGGTGACCAATGATGGCTATTTTTTGCACAAATATCTCCCAGACGGCTCGTTCGGCTCGTCATGGCATCCATGGATACTGAACGATACGTATCAGCTTCCCATTCAGGAAGACGAAACGGCGCTCGTTTTAATTGCGCTCGAGCGACACTATCGCCACAGCCGCGACCTCGAGTTCTTAGAAAGAGTATTTAGTTCTCTTGTGGACAGAATGGCAGATTTTATGGTGAATTATCGCGACCCAAAAACCGGTCTTCCAAATGCTTCGTATGACTTGTGGGAAGAAAAGCGAGGAACCTCAACCTACACTGCGTCCGCGGTATACGGAGCTCTCATGGCCGCAGCCTCAATAGCCAAGACCCTGGGTAAACAGCATCACGAAACTCGCTGGCGCGATGCCGCCAGCTCGGTTGCAAGCGCCATTATGTCTATTTTGTGGGATGAAAAGCGCGGAGTTTTCTACAAGATGGTGCATTTGGAAGGTGAAAAGGTTGCGTACGACCAAACAATCGACATTTCGAGCGCTTATGGTGTCTTTGCGTTCGGGGTACTGCCTGCCGATGACTCACGCTTAGTGCGCGCTTTTGAGAACACGGTGCGGGTTCTTTCAGAGGGGGTAGAGGCAGGAGGATTTCCGCGCTATGAGGGCGATCAGTATTACCGCAATAGATTTGGAGATATTGCTCCTGCTGTATCAAACACCGGCGCAAGCGGCCATGGCATCGCTGGTAATCCCTGGATAGTCACAACACTGTGGTACGCCGAGTATCTTATTGCGCGGGCAAAAACCGACGCGGATTTGGATGCGGTCAGGAAGATTTTCGACTGGGTGGTCAAACACGCGCTTCGCTCTGGCGTCATTCCCGAGCAACTCGACGCGAAAACAGGGGAGCCGCTTTCTGCAATGCCGCTCGCGTGGAGTCACTCGGGCTACGTGCAGGCCGTTATCATGTACTTGAATCGCCTTGAGGAACTTGGCATTTGCGTTGGGTGTAATCCTGTGCCATAGTGTCACTTGCACAATTGGAGATTTTGTTGTTTTATACAAATTGCCCCGATTTACCATAGACATACTGGTTGATGCATTGAATAATGTTAGAAAGTGGCATGGGAAATGGTATTACACAATAAAGGTAAGATGGACGCTGCAGGAAAGCGGCTCGTACAATGCTATCAATGATGAAAAAAGTAGTGTATGGGCTCCTGCTTGTAGCATTGCTAGCATCTCCCTCATTGGCGCTTGCCGACTATAACAGCACCGTGGAGTCGAGCGTGAGAGCACAGTTTGCTACTGATCCGGTGATGATAAACATTGCGAGCTGCGAGTCTCAGTTTCATCAATTCAATACGGACGGTTCGGTGCTGCGTGGCGGGTATAAGCACACGATGATAGGTATATTTCAAATTGCGCCTCTCCATCTTACAGAAGCAGACCTTCTCGGAGACGATGTAAATACAATCGCTGGAAATATTGCCTATGCTCAGTATCTTCATGATATCTACGGGACTGCTCCTTGGCTCGATTCGGCCCATTGTTGGAGCAAGATGAGTACGAGTCTGGCGCCAAGCGTACAGAGTTTATCGTCGGCAAATCCTCCTGTTCTCGCAGTACCGAGCGATGAAGCGCAATCGCAGCAGCTCACGGATCTCCAGTTTCAAATAACGCGGCTTGCAGCGGTTATCAATGCGCTCATCAGAGCTCGCCTCAGCAGTGGCGTGACCTCATAGCCGAGCATCAATTTATTTCGATATCGATGTGTCGCACCGAAGGATATGCGGCTTTAATGTGTTTTTCCATTTCGTCGACTTTGCGTCCCATGAGACGCGGGATGCGGTCGGCGTATTCAGCAGCAAAGCGCTTGAACGCTTCGAAATCTTCTCTCACTTGGTCGTACTGTTCTCGAATCCCCGTTCCTCCATATGCTTCTCGAACTAGGGAATCACCGTTAAATTCAATTTCACACTTGACGCGATATACGTCCCAGCCCACGGTAGAGGATTTGAAATCCATAACTCTTTCCACCGATGGATCCGCATTTAATATTTCGATAATCGCTGCTTCCATCTCTTGAGACATTGATTTGCCGAGCAAATACGATCTGTTTTTTATAATCAGAATGACTGCTACCAGCGCGAGGAGTGCCGCGACAACAAGGGAGCCAAGCGCATCCCATAGCGGAGAGTTGGTGTAGTACGAAAGTGAAATAGCGCTGGCCGCAACGATGATGCCTAGAATGGCAACGGCGTCTTCCAAATACACGGCGAGCGTCGAGGAATCAGCTCCGCGCAGTTGATCTTGCCAACCGAGGTCTGGGAATGTTTTTTGTATGGCAAAAAAAGCAGTAGAAAAAGAATACGATTCTACCGCTGCGGAAAACACGAGTGATGCGGCGATGATCCAGTTGAACGCTATAGGAGTTGGGTGCAGGAGTGCTTCTATGCCGTGAAGCGCTGTGAGACCCGCACCCAAAAAAAAGATGCCGCAGGCCGAAATAAGCGCCCAAAAAAACCGCTCGTTGCCGTAGCCATAATCATGTTCATCATCTGGCTTTTTTTGCGAACGCTGCAGCCCAATGAGGAGAAGAATTTGATTTGCGGTGTCGGCAGAGCTGTGCACTGCTTCGGAAAATAGCACGCTCGAACCGGAAAAAGCGGCTGCCAAAAATTTGGCAATGGTAACGAGAATATTACCGCCTAGGGCGATTGCAACAGGAACAAACCCAGTCTCATCGGATGTCATAGCGTAAGTATACATAATACGCTCTGGTATAATATAGGTATGCGAGTTACCAAAATCGGCCACAGCTGCCTTTTTATCGAAGAACAAGAGCTGCGAATGCTGCTCGATCCAGGCTCGTATAATCCTACCCCTGATATAAGCGTAATCGACGTAATTCTAATAACGCATGAGCACGACGATCACTGCTTCGTGCCCTTGATTAAAAAAGTGCTCGCATTGAACCCTTTGGCAGAGATATTCACTGTTGCATCCGTTGCCAAAAAACTCGAGAGCGCAGGCATTAATGCGCCCACTATCATACAAGACGGCGAAACGCTCGAGCGTAAGGGGGTGAAAATAACGAGTTATGGCACCAAGCACGCGCGCATTCATCCAGACCTCCCTATTTTTGAAAACACAGGTTTCTTGATAGCGGAGCGCCTCTTTTATCCTGGAGACGCGCTATACGTGCCAAACGTTTCGGTAGAAATTCTGGCGCTTCCGACTGTAGCACCATGGATGCGTATTGAGGAGTGTATCGATTACGCGCGCGCGGTCAAACCCAAAATTGCGTTTCCGGTTCATGATGGCATCATGAAGCCGGAGGCGAGAGGATTTGCAAAGATGCTCGCCCCGCAATTTTTTTCGCCTCTCGATATTGAATACAGAGACGCTACCGAAGGCACGGTGTTAGACCTATAACATGTAGTATACTTACGGCCATGCAAGGACAAAAAAAGGTGCTAGTAGTAGAGGATGAAGCACAATTGCGCAAGCGCTTGGTGGATAAATTTGTTGCCGAGGAATTCCAAACCATTGAAGCGGCTGACGGGGGAGTGGGACTCACACTTGCGCTTTCGGAGCGGCCCGACATCATCGTACTGGATATTCTCATGCCGCGTATCGACGGCATTGCGATGCTCAAGAAACTTCGCGAAGATGAATGGGGTAAAAGCGTACCGGTAGTTCTGCTCACCAATCTTACGCCCGACTCCGAGCAATTAAATGAAGCCATTTCTACTACTGACCCTGCCTTCTTTCTTATAAAATCGGAACTTCTGCCCGGCGATATTGTCGAAAAAGTTCGCCAGCGTCTTTTGGAGGACGAACCTACGGCGTAAATTTGCATACGGAGTCGAGTTCGGCGATGTCTGCGGCGGTTGCGTTTAGACCCCTACCCACATTCGTCTTATACATAATTGCGTTCGGGTCGGCTACATGTTGCAGGCCCAGAGAGTGGCCCATTTCGTGTGCAAGCACGCGCACCAGTTGGATATGGCTCGTAAACTCGAATATGGATATTGTACGATGTAAGCCGTCTTCTCTATAGAGACCTTCTTCAAATTCGCCGCCTGCCGTTCCTGTGTTGTTGTATTGAGTTACATTGAGGTTCAGCTGCACAATGAGTTGATTTATCGTTGTTGCAAGCGCGTTGAGCGTGTCGATGTTGCCATTGAGCGTACTTTGGAGCGATTCGATGCTTGTAAACTGCATGGCAAGAGCAGTTTTTTCGGCATTGAGCTGCGCATACGCCGCAGGCGGGGCGCCACCCTCTGTATTCCAGTGTGTGACCGATGCGTTGTATGCCGTTTCTTGTGTTTGATACGAGGATACGGCAGCATCGTAGTTGGTGCGCTCTTGGTCGATGGTGGATTTTATGGTTACGTATCTTGCCTGCAAAGCGCTGTAGGTGCCCTTGCCCTGTCCTATGGTGATGCCGAGCGCCAGAAGGCG
>JAYTRG010000067.1:0-4507 GCA_043746305.1 Candidatus Parcubacteria bacterium | reverse complement strand
ATCGATCCAAAAACTATCCACACGGTGGCCGAAGAACCTACAGCATCAGCATTTATTCTTACCGATAGTTCTGACAACCAAATTGCAGCATTTCACATGGGCGCGGGAAGCCATGCCTACGACGTTATGGTGGATACAAGTGGCCGCGGCGCAGCGATTGTGAGCGCCGGATGCATCTCAGACATGACCGCTCTGCCCTCGCATTATCGAAAGAGCGGACTTAAGTATTTATATGATCCGGGACAAGCCATTCCAGTGCTTTCTGCCGATGTCATAAAAGATGGCGTCACCGGCGCGTACGTGTTATTTGCTAGCGATTATGAAATGGCGCTTATTAACGAAAAAACAGGGCTTTCTGACAACGCGCTCCTGCAGCTTGCCGAGAACATCGTGGTCACCTACGGAAAAGACGGCTCACGACTCTTGACTAGAGAGAATGATTGGAAAATACTTCCGGTTCCTGTGGCGCGTGTCGAAGATCCAACCGGCGCGGGGGACGCGTTCCGTGCAGGATTCATTAAGGGCATGATGATGGGGCTCCCGCTTACCACCTGTGCACAGCTCGGCAGCACCACGGCCTCATTCGTAGTTGAGGTATATGGTACTCAAGCGCATACATGTACGCTCATGCAAGTTGCTGATAGATATAAGACAGTATTTGGCGAATCGATATCGCTGAGTTGAATACAAAAAAGTTAGTCATTTTTTCGGAAAGCGAGCATGTAGTATACTTCCCCAATGAAATTTGATATTAAAGACATTGCACTCGCAGTTGCGGGAAAAAAGCGTATTGAATGGGCGGAGCGCGACATGCCTGTTTTAAAGCAAGTTCGGGCACGATTTGAACAAGAGCTGCCGTTTAGGAGCAAAGTGCTCGCAGCAGTCCTCCATGTTACGGCCGAGACTGCAAATTTGGTGCGTACGCTGAAAGCAGGTGGTGCCGAGGTATACCTCGCCGCTTCAAACCCGCTTTCTACACAAGACGACGTCGCTGCTGCATTGGTGCATGAGTATGGAATTCCTACCTTTGCCATAAAAGGGGAGAGTACCGAGACTTTTTTCAATCACATCGAAACGCTCATCGAGCAAAAGCCCGTGCTTATCATGGATGATGGCGCTGATTTGGTTTCAACAATTCACCAAAAGCACCCGGAGCTCCTCGCGGGCATGATTGGCGGTACAGAGGAAACGACTACTGGCGTGATTCGCCTTCGCGCCATGCATAAGGACAACGCGCTCAAGATGCCCATAGTTGCTGTCAATGACGCCAAGACGAAAAATCTGTTCGACAACCGCTATGGCACCGGTCAGAGTACGCTCGACGGCATTATTCGCGCCACCGACATGCTGATAGCAGGAAAAACGATCGTCGTTGCTGGGTATGGTTGGTGTGGCAAGGGAGTTGCGATGCGTGCCAAAGGTATGGGCGCTGGTGTCATCGTTACCGAAGTGAATCCAATTAAGGCGCTCGAAGCACAAATGGACGGTTTTTACGTCACCACTATGGAGAACGCTGCAGCCGTAGGTGATCTATTTATTACGGTGACTGGAAATATAGACGTGCTTACCAAAAAGCATTTTGAGCGTATGAAGGACGGTGCGGTGGTCTGTAACGCCGGGCACTTTGATGTAGAGATTAATCTTAATGATCTTACATATATCGCTTCGGATGTGCGAAAAGAAGTGCGAACGTATGTGGATGAGTATGTCGTGAAAGGTAAGAGAATCTATGTACTCGCTGAAGGTAGGCTGGTGAACCTTGCCGCAGCAGAAGGGCACCCTGCGAGCGTAATGGATATGAGTTTTTCGACACAAGCGCTTGCGTGTGAATGGATGTCGAAACAAAAGCTCATTCCTGGAGTCTATGATGTGACAGGAGAGATAGAAAACACTGTAGCAAGCTCTAAAATTGCCTCTATGGGTACCTTGATCGATACGCTATCTGTAGAACAAGCCAAGTACCTTTCGAGTTGGCAGGAGGGGACATAGTGGCCCCAAACCTATATTTTAAGCCAAAATATCTGCTTCATATCATGACATCGAATGTTATTGACGTCAAGAAGTTTCTGTGGTAACGTTTTGGACGTAAGAAGGTTTTGCCTACTTGCGTCTTATGACACCACTCATTACCGCCCTTATGGGGCTTTTTGTTTTAGGAGGCACAGGCAATCAAGGTGGCTGGGCAGCGGTTAATCTGCCTGCTGCAATTATCGCAGCTCCTGCATATGAGGTAACCATGACCGCCTACAATGCCGTTCCAAGCCAGACAGATAATGATCCATATACGACGGCAAGCGGTGCCTACTCAAATCCAGAAATTGTCGCCGCTCGTTCGCAAGATATGGCTGATAAACTTCCGTTTGGCACCGTGATTGCAATAGAGCCGAGTGATACCTCAGACCCCTCATGCGGCTACCCTGTTGTTGCAAACTCTGTGGGCCTTCGAGTTATTGCCGACACCATGAATGCCCGCATGCATCAAAAAGTGGACCTTTTATTTGGTACGGAAAATACCGTGACGCTTGCTGGTGGCAGACAAGTAAACGCGGCGACCGCCTTTGGCGTGTGCAACGATGTAAAAATAATTGTTCTGGGGCATATTGATATAGCGAAACTTCCCAAAACTCAAACTGAACTAGCTCACATGATAACGGGAACAGGCCCTTCGCTCGCAGTTGCCAATTAGTTTGTTACAGTGCGAAGCATGATCTCATGTTTTTCTGTGGAGTTTCAAACCCCGAATGGCTTGCAGCTGAGGGGACTTTGGTACGGACCAAAAAAGCCTGAGCGCACCATATTATTTGTTCATGGACTCGGCGGCTCGGTATTTTCAATGCGTAATCTTTTGCCCGGCTTGGCGGATAAAAAAACTGCGGTGCTTTCTTTTGGCAATAGGGGGCATGATCAAGTCAGCGTTCTTACGAGGCACGTTGGCACAAAAAAAGAACGCATTCAAGCTGGTGCTGCACACGAGAAATTTGTCGATTGCGTCGATGATATAGATGGTGCGATTGCTTTTGTAAAGCAACAGGGCGCTCAGTCTATATATTTGGCAGGGCACTCTACCGGATGTCAAAAATCAGCCTACTGGGCGTACAAACGCGGTCAAGGCGTGAAGGGGATTATATTACTTGCGCCCATATCTGATTGGGCGGCGGCAATGAAAATACAAGGAGTTGCACAGGTACAAAAAGCGACGCGTGCGGCTATGAAGCTTGTTGCGGCAAAAAAGCCACACACGCTCCTGCCGGAGGGAGTGTGGCACGAAACGCTCGACGCACAGCGCTTTCTCTCGCTCTATTCGCGGGATTCAGTTGAGGAGATATTTTCGTACGCCCAGCCAAAAAAGAGCCCAAAGGTTTTGCGTTCCATTAAAATACCCATGCTGGTGCTCATGGGAGAGAAAGATGAGTTTGCAGACCGCCCTGCCTCCGAGATAGGCCTATGGTTCAAGGCATATATTGCCGATCACAGTTCTGTCGACGTTATTGTCGGAGCTACGCACGGTTTTGATAATGCTGAGGAGCAAACGGCTGAAACCATACGGAAGTTTATACAACGCTAAGTTGTGTTAGAATCGCGCCAATGACAGCAACACTTCACGTCCCGCCTCTTGCGGCAGAGCTGCTCGGCTCGTTTGCGGGAATTCCAATCACCAACTCGCTTATTACGAGCTGGATTGTAATGGTTATTCTTATTACAGTAGGCTACTTTATCGGGCGCAATGCCAAACTCATGCCCGGTCGTTTCCAAATTCTTCTCGAAGAAACCATCAGCTTTATTAAGAATTTTGTGGAAGAAGTACTCGAGAACGAGGTTGTAACGCGTCGTTACCTCCCGCTTCTTATTACTATTTTTCTCTTTATTGCAACGGCAAACTTATTGGAGTTTACGCCTGGCATTGGTTCGGTAGGATTTTATATGGGCGGAGAGTTTATTCCACTTCTTCGCTCTGTAAACACGGATCTCAACGTAACGCTTGCGCTCGCCATTATTTCGGTGATTGCCATCGAAGTAGCAGGAATCGCTACGCTTGGCGTGTTTCGTTATGCTGGAAAATTCTTAAACTTTCGCGGACACACTTTAGGCGAGCGCCTGCTTAATTTCGTGGTTGGAATTATAGAGCTTGTTTCTGAAGTGGCTCGCCTAGTTTCATTCTCATTCCGTTTGTTCGGTAATATTTTTGCTGGCGAAATTTTGCTTGCAGTAGCCACTTATTTCGTGCCTTATGTTTTGCCTTCGGGTCTCATGGCGTTCGAGCTCTTTGTAGGATTTGTACAGGCGGCAGTGTTTTCGCTCCTTACGCTCTTCTTTATAAAACTTGCCATCGCTGACCCTCACGCGGCGCATTAGAGTCCTGCAAGGAGACTGTTGAAATGGCTCCGTTGCATGGTATTATGGTCGAGTCGAATTTAACTTTTTACTAGTTTACCTATCAGCAATTCATTATGGATATTAATACAGCGCGCCTTATCGGTATGGCGCTTGCGGCAGGCCTTGGAGTACT
>JAYTRG010000066.1:0-7866 GCA_043746305.1 Candidatus Parcubacteria bacterium | reverse complement strand
GTGTCTCCAGGGCCATACGAGCCGCTCGCGGGATCGAGCGAGACTGATGCGCCGAGCGCAACGGATGGCGATAAGAATATAAGCGCAAAAAGTACGCGGAGTGCATATCGCCAAGCTATCATATGCGTAGTATAGCCCATTTCAATTTTTGTTCTCGTTTTTTCATATCGATGCATACGCGATTATCCAGTCCAATGGAAGAGCAATATGCTGAAGTCAGCCAAATTTACCGTCCCATCGCAATTGAAATCGCTGCGCGGCGCGGCGGAATTCCAATCGGTGAGAAAAATCGAGAAGTCGACAAGGTTTACTTTATGGTCATTATTCAAGTCCGTTGTAACCGTACAGCCTCCACTTCCCGCCCCAATGAGAAAGTTGACTGCGGTTCCATATCCGCTTTTCTCGCTATCCGATATCTGATCGTATGACTTTGCCGCATGAAATCCAAGCGGAAGCGAGCCAGTGTCCACTTGCAGCGCCCACGCGCCGCTTGCGTCCACCGTTGCACCAAACGTACTTGAAGCGGCACCAGTAATTTGGGTAACAACAGTTGTATTTGGGACCGACTGGCCAGAGAGCGTGAGCAAATCGCCTGGATTCAGTTGGATAGAGCTGAGCGAAATGGAAGGCGGAATGAAAATATTGCTGACGGTAGTAACCGCACTCTGCAGAACCGCAAATGTAGCCGATGTAAGAGATGATTTTACGCCAGTGTTATCGGTCGCAAGAAAACTAAACGTTATCGTTCCGGGAGTTATGTCAGTACTTGAATACAAGAAGTCGGCATTTGCGTCCGCATTTACCGTGACGAGCTTCACCCCATCCATCAAAATATCAACAGGGGCGAGCGGATATGCGGTACCCTGCAGTACCACTTTTGTTACTAGCGCAGAAGATATACCGCCCGGCGGAGCTGACTCCGATGGAATACTTCCAACCGTGGGTCTGCCGCTTCCTGCGGGAGGCACTGCGGTCTCAGACTGGCAGGTAGCGCTACATAAATCTCCTGAAACATTATTGCCATCATCACACTGTTCGCCATATTGAGCCTGCAACACTCCATCGCCACAGTACGGGCCGAACGCCTTACATCCCGGCATGCACGTACGCGTTGCTATCGATGATGCATATCCCCCATTGTTATGCCCTGCACCGGCATCACATACCTCATCTGGCTGCACAATCCCGTCGCCGCAAACCGATATATGCATGTTTGTCGCTATATCATACGCTCTAACGCTGATTAAACCCCACACTACAGCACTCCCAAGCGCAAGCACAAAGATTGCAACGGACACATTGAGGCGCATACCTTAGCGTGTCTTGCCGCCTCCTCGGGCGCGCAACCGCTCCCTGCGCTTCCACACTAAAATCAAGATGAGTAGCGCGAGCAGCACTGATGGCACTCCAACTACGACGATAATTTTTACCTTGTCCCCCAGCGAAAGACCGTCCCACCCATAGCCCTGGTAACCAATAACGGTTCCCGCTTGAGAAATACTGAGCGTCACGGTATTTTGCTGCGCAATCTCGTTGCCGTTTTTATAAATGGTATATTTTGCGGTGTATCTTCCCGCAGGCAGGCGTGTGGGCAACTCCGCCAAAACTTCCTGACTCGCAAACGGTGCGATTTGTTGAATACTATTCGTGTTGTCAGTACTTTCGAGAAGCGTCTCGTCGTTGCTGTCGTAAATATCAAAGTGCACATGAGTAGGGCCAAACTCCGTATTGCCGGTATTTTGGATGGTCATGTAGAAACGTATTTTGCCCGGGAAATAGAGTCCCCATATCCTTCTTCCCTCTTCGAGGTCTGCGACGCGTATGCGCCTTACATCAAAATCATAAATCTTGTCGACTATTTTTAAATCAACATCAATTTGAGCTCCGAGCGCAATCGAAACACCTGTGCTATCGCTTCCGGAGGTACTCGCGGGAGAAGTGCGGATGCGAATGGATCCTTTAAACTCTTGGTACGGAGCGTCATTTGGCACAGTGACGGTAATGGTGATAGGCATTTGTGAGGCACCTTTTGGAATCACAAAATGATTGCCCACATCTATAGAAATCCAACTTTCAACTCCTGGAACATTCATCGAGATGTCGGCGTTCAAATCAGTGCTCGGATCTGAGCGCACCAGATTAATGATCTGGTGATATACGCTGCCACGCGTGAGGCGGTCGCTCGCAACATAAGGCGGAGTAATGCCGAAACCCGCATACGCAACCGATGCCTGCGAGAAAAGAGCAAGAATGCTCAGTAGAAAAACGAATATGCTCCGAATGAGCTTTCTATGGCAAAATGCCATACTCATAGAAGAATCCGGGCGGTATCATCCTCCCAATCTATGCTCCAGTTCGGCAAATAGTACATATAGTTGTCATACATGAGCTACCAGTACGCGGAATTGCTCGTGATGGCAGTGATAGTGTTTTGGCCCTTATAATTACCCGATTGCGTTATTACAATTGGTACATGTATACCCCAGTATGTATCTTTTGTTTGCGGAGATGCGGTGGCAGTTGTTTTTGGTACTACTATTGGCACAAAACGCGGGGTAGTGGAGGGTGTCAATGCGAAGACGGTAATATTGTCTGCGCTGTCAACTCCTCCGACCTGTTGATAGGTGCGTGCACTCGTTGCCGCCTCCTGGTTCCAAATTGCTATTTTTGTACTTGAAGAAAAACCGCCGGCATCACACGAGTCTGCAAAAGTCCATGTTGTACACATAGTGTCGCCATAGAGACTTTCGTTGAGGCCGACATTGCCGTACGCGAGAAGATTGGTGGTACTGGCAAACGGACTTGCCTCCTGCCCTGGTTGGAGATTCCCGAAACCGATGGCAGTTTGGGTTACGTTGAAGGCGAGGAATTGATCGAGTTTATTTCCTGTAGTTGACTGCTGAATGGGGCTCAGGAGCCCATTGAACGCCTGTACCTGCACTGAGGCAAGCCAATTTTGGGATGGATACTGCGAACCCGGGTCTGTGGGGTCGGCGTTGTACCAGAGGCTAAAGGTGCATGTCCATGTTGCCGTTGAATCGCTCGCTCCCGAACAAGAACCGGCATCCTGCGTACAGGAAATCGCTGTTTGCGAATTAGAACTAGGATAGCAGCTGTTGGTATTGTAGTCGCCTGAAAGTTGGCACGATGCTTGTCCAACGCCCGATCTATACACGCTCGTAGTTGCGAGAGATATCTCATTGCCCCCTAGGTGATTAAGACAGCTGTTGTTATCAACAACTTGAAATTGCACTTTGAAAGGCCCTGATGTTGCGTTGGGTAATGCGAGCGTAAGATCTCCTGCTCCGCCACCAATCCTTACAAGCGCTATTGTTGTCGGATCGACACTCGGAGCAACGCTATTGACTGCAAAAGACGAGTTCGAAGCCTCGAGAGTGGAGGTTGCGACAAGGTTATAATTATCAACTACATATACGAATGCGTTGTACGTATTATCCTGAGTTGGTATCACGATGGTAGTAGAGGTGGCTGGGTTTGATGATACCAGAGTAGAAGTGGCCCATGTACCCCCTGCGCCACAGCCGGTGCCCGCAACAAAATCACTAGCTTTACAAACATAGAGCGCTACGGTGTCGCTTCCGCGAATAGTGTCTGTATCATATGCGGTTGCTGTCCAGGTGAGCACGCTTCCTGGGTTTTGCGGAGAATTGTTGGCAATGGCTGAAAATACCGGTGGGTGATTTATGACAAATGGTGAGACCTCTGTTGGAAAGTTGACCGTATCATTGTTTTCTTGCACTGGATTACAAAGCGCGCCATTTGAATTTCCATCGCATATATATCCGTACCAGCTGTTGCTCTCCGAAGCAAAAGGAAATGTTGCAATGGTAGTTGTTGCAGCGCTCGCCTGCGTGCCGCTTGTGGTGGTAGCGGAACGCGCCCACATGAGAGCTCCCGCTCCACAGGTGGGCGGAGCATTATTGTTGGCTATCGGTGTACTGCTTGCATTGCAAATTAAAAGCCAATAGTTGTCATTGCTCGAGTCGGTAGCGGTTGCGAGAAAAGTAAGCGTACTGCCAGCATTTGTGGGGGTGGAGGTTGAACTTTGGACAGACTCGTGAGCATTTATTGTCCATGCTGGCGGCGTGTTAAGAACCGTAAGCGATGTGGATACATTACTGGCATGCGCTTGCGGAACGCGCACCTGAAAAAAAGTAAGAAGCGGTATGGATGTGAGCACTATCCCTACAATAAGGGCAAAAACCGTTACCTTTCCCACTCGCACCTTTGAAGTCAAGATCGCGCTAAAGGCATATGTAAAAAAACGATGCCGCGCCACGCGGAACTTTTGCAACATGTATAAATGGTAGCATCGTAGCGGATTCTCTATGCTTTTTGTATGTGGATAACCCTACGAAAAATCGATGCCGAGAAGGTCGTCTGCGCCACTTGATACCGACACTACCATCAGCACAAGGCGGCTCTTACTTATACCGAATCGCATCAAGCGGATTAATTTTAGCTGCGCGCCGTGCGGGGAAAAGACCCGTGGTAAACCCAACAATTCCCGAGAACGACTCGATAAAGATTAGGAAGCCTATCGGATAACTAAAAAGCGCTACGCCTTGTCCGCCAAATTTGCTTGCGGCAACCGACACGATGCCATTAAGGATGAGGCCGAGACCAGCTCCTATACCGATACCCACCACGCCTCCGAGAAGCCCTACTATGGATGCTTCAGCTACGAAAAGAATAACTATGTCCCGCGAAGAAGCGCCTATAGTGCGCATCACGCCAATTTCTGCCGTGCGCTCAAGAAGCGTCACCGTCATGGTGTTGAACATACCGATAGCAGAAACGGTAAGCGCTATACCACCGAACACCGCGAGCACCACCTGTACTCCTTGAAAAATTTTATTCGCCTGGTCGACCGTTTTTGAAAGCGCGGTCACCGAAAAACCCTTTGCGACAATATAGTCCGAAACGGTAGAAAGCACCGCCGTAGAGTTCACTCGCACCTGCACGTTTTCGTAATACGGCACCTGAAAATGCGATGAGAATTCATCGAGTGGCATAACTGCGGCTAAGGTACCCGCATCGTCAATAACACCTTTGATGGTGTACTGTTGGTCGAGATTGGTTTCTATTGCCGGACCGCCGTTGTCCTGCGGGACAAACACACGAAAAGTGAGAGTTTTTCCAATGACATCCTTGGCGTCAGAAATACCAAAGAGCTGCAAAAGTGCCGAGGTAATGACTACCTTGCTTCTATCTTGAGCTGCTGTTTGATCAGAGAAAAGATCTCCGGTCGTTACTTGCGCACCCGTATATAAGAAATATGACGGCTTTGCGCCCTCAAGCGTGATATTACCGGAGAGCCCCTGATACGTGGCGATAGCCTGAAGGCTAGCCAAGGGAGATACGTCCTTAACGCTCTTATTAGTTGCGAGATCATCGAGAAATGGCTTGTCAATTGAAACCACGAGCGACGGGGGGTTCGAGACATTGAGCGAAAGGAGTGAGTCGCCGAGCACAATCTTGTTGAGAATAATTCCCTGTAGACCAAAGCCAAGACCCACCAAAGCAACCACCGCGCCGGTGCCTACTCCCATGCCTAAAATGGTGAGCCATGTTCGAGACGGGTTCGTCTTGAACATACGCGTGGAGAGCATGGTGACGTCTTGAATTCTCATATATTAAGAGTGCGCACCGAGAAGCTCGTTGGGCAGTATGACATAGCCACCCTGTGCGATGAGTTTTTCGAGATAGCGGGAAATACGGAATGCATGATCGTCGGAAAAGCCGGCACCATCTTGCTCAGGCGGAAGCGCCATTCGTTCGCCAAACTGATCGGCATTGGTAATGCCGCCCACTCTGTCAGCTACCGCTGCTCGCAAAACCGTCCACTGCGTACCCACTGCCTCAAGGCCCATTTCCTCTTTGAAAAAGACGATGATGTCTTCCACAAATTTTTGCTGGTGAATAAACATAGAATCGACTTTCATATCCTCGCGGTATCGCTGGACACTGCGTGAATACCGCATAAGCGCAAACATGCGCCGCGTAATTTCCTCTGCGTCATTCGTATGTAATCCCGCGCCACCTATTGAAAGCGGTTTCGTGAGAAATCCAAAAAACAAATCGGCATCCATAGAACCTTTTATCGCCTCAAGAATGCCTTTTTCGAGCCGGTCGATTTGATGAAAACTAAATTGCTGTGTTACAAAATTTACTATTGATTTTACTTTGAGCTCCACCGGCTCGGCATATGGATACATGCGAGACAGTTGCTCAACTTCGGTTACTATAGTTTCTCCCGGCTTCACACTTTTTATCTGCGTTTTTTCTGGATTGACCACGATGCGGCGCATGAGACCGTCGCGCATATAAAAAACACGGTGCGCATAGGGCAAATATTTTGCATCGTGCGTGACAAGGATCACGGTTTTGCGATCTTTTTCGTTGATGTCGCGGAACGACTCCATAACGTGCTCTGCAGAAATAGAGTCGAGGTTGCCCACCGGCTCATCGGCAAGCAAAATTTCAGGATCGTTTACCAACGCGCGCGCAACTGCAACGCGCTGTTGCTGGCCGCCGGACATCATCATCGGGAGCTTGTTTTCAAGACGATCGGGAATGCCAAAGCGGCGCAATAGCTCGCTCGCTCGCTTGTTGCGAATGGAGGGCGGGCGATTGAGAAACACCTGTGGAAGCGCTACGTTGTCGAGAACCGAAATCGACATGATGAGATTAAACTGCTGGTATACGATGCCGATGATAGATTGCTGAAATCGGTTCATCTCGGCGGGCGTGTAGGCGTAAATATCCTCGCCTTGCACGAATAAGTGTCCCGTGTCTGGCATATTACCGCCTAAAATGGTGTACAGAAGCGTGGACTTGCCACAGCCAGAGGGACCAAAGAGAATAATGTACTCACGCGGATATATTTCGGCGTTGATATGCGAGAGCGCATTGAACTCGTTGGACTTCCCTTTGTTGTAGGTAATGACGAGATCGTCGGCTTGAATGGCTACTTTTGACATATTATTTTCCTACGTTATTAAGCCACCCAAAGGTTCCTTGGAAGTTCTGCAAAATAACATCAATGATATTTTTTTGTTTGGTGGGCGTGATAAGAACATAATCGTCGGACTGTGCTTGGTTGCCTGAAGTATCCTTACAAGCAATCCAAAATTTATACACCGCACTCGGCTCAAGCCCCACGATAACCTCAATATGATCGGTAAGCGGATTTTTTTCGGCAGGCTGAGAACTCACCGGATTACTTGCGCTTTTAACGATGCCATTTATGTACAGGAGCTGGCAGGTAGAGGGCTTGTCGGTTTGCCACGAAATGATGGTTTGCACTTGCACATTGTCGCTCGGAAAGAGCGTTGATTGGTTGTTTACTTTTGATATAACAGGCGGCACGACGTCACGAGTAGTGACAAAAACAAACGGTTTGCTGTCTATCGCGTCTCCACTTTTGTTGGTCGCGGTAATGACGGCCTGGTAGCTACTGCCAAGCACTAAGCCCGTAAGCTCGATAGACTGCTTATCAAGAAAGGCGGGAGAGCCTACAGAGCGCGTCGCATGGGTGCGCTGGTCGGTATAGGAAACCAATCCCTTGGCCAAGACTGAACCTGTTGACCAGCTTATGGTTGCTGTCGTTTCCCCCACCCCCGTTACTTTGGGGCTTTGGATGAGCGGCAATAATGATTTAGTGTCGAAGGTATCATCGGCCGTTGCACCTATTAATCCTACGGAATCGGATGACGAAACGGCAAAGTGGTAGGTGGTCGCTGCTGAAAGACCGATGACCTTTACGTCGTGCGTAGTTACGGATTCGCTCGAGTCACCTTGTGTAATTGAATATGGGTTGCTCGCGTTCGCATCGTATGTGCT
>JAYTRG010000065.1:0-5633 GCA_043746305.1 Candidatus Parcubacteria bacterium | reverse complement strand
GCGGAAGCTTCTACGCCAGACCGTACTGCCGCAGCTGCTTGTGTTTGCGCCTTTTTCACTGCCTCGTACATTTCAATCACTTTCTTGCTTGGCGTCCCTTTTACAAACGTTCGCGACACATCGGCAAAGTAGCCGCTCTCTCTATCGCGCGGAAAAATGTCACACACAATGGTTTGATGTGGGCGAATGGGGCCGCTTCCACTATGGTGCGGCATCGCGGCGTGGATGCCGCAAGAAATAATCATGCCGTCTGGTGATTCCAGCCCGTTTTCAAACAAAAGCAATTCTACTTTTTCTTTAAGAAATTCACTGGTGAGGATTTGAGTTTGATATATCAAACTGTTCTTCGTTATTTTTGATTCACGCAAAATTTGTTCAATCAATGTGAACGCGCTTTCGGTGCGCTCGACTGCGCTTTTTATATGCGCAATTTCTTCGGCACTCTTTTTTCTTCGCTCTGGTAAAAAATGGCTCTGCACTGCAAGCGTTATATTTTGCGAGCGCAAAAAATCAGCAAGGTCGAGCGGGAAGTGGTTTGAAACAGCAATCGCTTGCCGTTCGATGCCGTGCAGTTTGCAAAGCGCGAGTGCCATTTTGGAAAGGTACGGTGCATCCACTTTTTCCTCCTTTGCGCGCTTATAGAGCTCATCAAGCGCAATCGCTTGCAGATTTGCGTGGGTATTCTGCTCATTGAACGCGTCAATTTCGAGCGCGTTTAAATATACGAATTGCTCGCCGCTGGTTTCTAAAAAAAAGAATGGGTCCGCTATCGTCCGCCGCACCAGGTAGAACATGTCCGGATCGCGTGTGGAGGCAAAATGAAGGCGGGGCATGGGGGAAGTATATACAGACAGCTTATCAATTGGTAGTCTATTGTCGCAATAATCGCAATCTGCTAGAGTCCACCGTGGTGATTCTCCGTGTGGGGGGATCGAGATAGGGAATAACAGCCATGAGCTTCAGTGTACTCATTATACAAGGGTCGGAATCCGACTCATCAACGACACGCTACATTGCAGAAACACTCGGCGTGCTCGGTGTTTCGTACGATGTCTATATCGTTTCGGCCCACCGTACTCCGGATCGTCTGGAAGAAATCGTTGGCACAGCAGCCGCTTCTGGTTACAAAATCGTTATCGCTTGCGCGGGCGGCTCCGCTCATTTGCCTGGTATGGCGGCGAGCCACACACTGCTCCCCGTACTTGGGGTTGCGGCACAAAGTTCAACGAGTGCGCGCAATGAGCAAGCCGCGCTGGATTCTATGACATTTATGCCGGCGGGTGTTCCGCTTGCGACCATGGGCGTCGGGAAAGCCGGCGCCGTAAATGCCGCCTTGATGGCGGTGCGTCTCCTCGCTGTTACCGACCCTGTCCTTCGAGCAAAATTGGAGGCTTTTGTCAGTAAGCAAACAGCAGAAGTACCCAAAACACCCACCACGTTCCCCGAAGGCGCACCAACAACTTTCTCTGGAGAAGTCTAATGACATCTACAATCAACCGACCGCTCCCTGATGGTTCGCAACCTGTTGCGCGAGGTAAAACAAAGAGGATACAAATCCGTGACGGTCGACCACATGCTTGTCTCATCACCACCGGTGATTGGGTAACTGCCGGCGACGGGGCAAAGCGCAAGTCACGTCACGGATTGGGAGAATTGCGGACGACCGTAACATGCAATGTATTTGCGCTCTTGCGGCGGCATGGTATCCCCGTTGCCTTCTACGAGCGATGGAGTGAAACTACCTTTGTTGCGCCGCACTGCAAAATGATTCCGCTCGAGGTGGTGGTTCGGTTTGTCGCGGCGGGCTCGTACCTGAAGCGCAACCCAGAAACTGAGGCCGGGACAGTATTCGCGGAGCCAGTCCTTGAGTTTTTCCTCAAAACCACGGAGAAAAAATTCGATGGTACCGCATTGCCGGTGGATGATCCGCTGCTTCGATTCACCGAAGAAAACAGTTTTGAGCGCGCGAAGCTCTACTTGCCGAATCGACCTGAATCGGAGGGACAAATCGAGGACGTCGAAATCAGACGCGCACAGATCGTGCAAGGTGGTTTCATCAGCGAGGTTGTTGCCATCGCGAGTATCCAAGCGCTTGCGCCTCGTGCGGCACTGGTGCTGCGTGATGCATGGGCAGCGCTCGACGCAACGCTTTGGGATGTGAAATTCGAGTTTGGGATTGGCCCAAACGGGCATCTCTATCTCGCCGATGTTGTCGACCCCGACTCGTGGCGATTGGTAAACAAACGCAATGGTCAACATCTCGACAAGCAACCATTTCGCGATAGCAAGTCGATTGTGGATCTTGTCGGCCTGTATGCCATCGCGGCATATCTGAGCAATCAGTTCTCTTTTTAATTCGCACTTTGGTGCGGTAGGCGCTCGAGCAATCGGGCGCCGGTTTTTTTGCGACACACTCGATGAGATGCCAGTGTTTGAGCGCGTTCGCTGCTGTTTCTTTATCGAATGCTTTTTCATACAAGTGTAAAATTTGTAGGTAGTATTGCGAGAGAGGTTTTTTATGAGTGAAAGTATTTGGATGTAATTATTGGCTCGGATGAAAAGGAGTACGTACTGAGTGTTATCAGATTAAAGCCCTGATCAAGCAGGTATTTTGCGTGGTTAATAGAAAGCCCCTGTGCATAGCTTCATTGACTATCCATCTCGGCAGCGATATATTGTGTCCATACACGCCCCAGCCGACCGCAAGGTTCGCTGGGGTTTTTTGTTGCCTGTTGCTACAATTGCGGGCAATGCAGACCATACAACGCCACGAGGTTAAACCTCGTGGCCACTATGATGTCGGTACATTTTTTGTGCCGCGACAATAAGGAAAACGTGAACATCCGAAAAACTGTCCTCTCCGACCGTTTCTCAAAAGCATAGGTGAGGAGCATCGCGGGCAATATGCGGCATTACCTGTATTCACAGGGTTTTGCGTAGTCGAACTAGTGCGACTGCTGAATATAGATCCTATAGAAGAAAAAAGCCCTACGATCGCAGCGATCACAATACCAACACCGGCTGCAATGAATGGGTCCGCACTAAATGTAGTTCGGTTATATATGCGATTGTAAGCAGCTCGTCTTGGGTTGGTGATCCAGCCATAACCCCTCGGAGCTTTGAAACCCATTTGATGCCTAACGACCCTTTTCCATGATGTTCTAGCAGCGACTCTTTTTCTGAAAGAAGGCTTGCGCAGTCCAATTTTCATAGTTCTATTGGTTTTTTACGCACCAGTTTGAACTAGCACTCCATGTATATCCATAATCGCATTCGCATGAATTAGAATATGTAGAATAGCTACTTCCCATTCCGTAATTTGACGTGCATTGTTGATTGTATTGACTTGTGGAGTAGCAGGCAGTTTTTGCTTGATTCCAGTAGTAGCCCGATTTGCAGTCGCAAATAGTTTTTCCGCTGGAGTCTTGCTGTCCAGTGTAATATGTGTTGTCGCCATACTTCTCCTTACATGACTGGTCGTACTGAGCGTTACTCACACAAGCTGTTTGATCCTTATTCCAACTAGAACCGTGGGAACAGTCGCAGATGATATTTCCTGTAGAACTTGTTTGGCCAGTGTAATAGCTCGTTGATCCATATTTGGATTGGCAAACATCGTCGTTGCTTTGAGATTGCAAGATGCAAGCAGTGTGTTTTGAATTCCATACATATCCATCTGAACAGGTGCAATTGCTACCGTCCCAGGTGGAGTTACTGTAGATTTCCGTGCATGAATCATTGTATGTCACGCATTGATTGTTGCCGTCAGGAACATAACCTTTCATGCACACGCAGCTAGCAGATGCGCTATTGTAGCTTGCATATTGTCCCTCTTCCTGTTGGCACGCTTGTGTCTTCGTTGCTAACGAATCGTCGCCAGTGCTCGATGCACCTGAGATTTCTTTAACGGGAGAGCTTTGTACGTTAGAAACAGAGTCTTTTGTGGACTGACGACCTGCTTGATAATTGTATGAATTTGCGCTTTGAGATTGTTGCTGGTTCGTTACAGCGGAAGAATGGTTTGAAGGGGTAGAGCTACCCAAATCAGAAATGAGTACGAGGACAAAGATCCCAGCAATTATCAGAGTGATCCAACCACTTCGTTTTATTTGACCGCCAGCTTTGGTTGATTGCGAAGATGTTGCCTGTTGCTTCTGTTGGCCAGTATTATTAGTGGGACGAGAAGGTTGATTGTAGCTCGGTGTTCGAGCTTGTTGTGCATTTCGGTTTCGCAATTCAAAATCCTTCAGTTTACTGTCGTACAATTTACGTTTTTTTGGGTCGTTTAAGACATTATAGGCTTCGTTGATTTGCTTAAACTTATCTTCCGCCAACTTTTTTACACGCTCTGTTGATTTACTATTTGTGTCCGGATGATATTGGCGAGCCAAATCGTGGAATGATTTTTTTATTTCGTCCGGACGGGCGGATGCCGGTACTTCCAGAATATCGTAGTAAGATTCAAAGCCGTCCATATTCATTGGCCACTAGGGAGCATCTTCGCTACGTCAGATAGCGCTGTTTCTAAGTAATTGCTACCTACTTTTTTGGAAAGTTTTGTGTCAGATGCCAATCGAGAGAGAAATGTGGCATCCGCATCATCAGTACCTATAGTCAAAATAGTGATACCTTGTCTTTTAGCATTTTCTGCTGAGCTCAAAGCGACATGAGGGCTATTCGTTAACCCATCAGTCACAATCACCATCGCTAATGTTGCCTCCTTTTTGTCCTTGAATTGGTCAATGACTTCATTAATTGCTGGCGCTAAATTCGTCCCTCCTTGCACATTCAAACGAGTTACGGCCTTTGTTAATGAGTCTAGGTCGGTAACCGGCGCAGATAAATGTGCTACATCGTCGTTGAACGAAACGAGGCCAACGGCATACCCATCTCTAAACGCCGAAGCAGCAAAATCCAAAGCTCCCTTTTTGGCCTGCGCTAGCTTATTTCCGGCCATGCTTCCTGAACAGTCAATAACTAGATACACATAACATTGCGAACGAAGCTCCCATGCAGATAACGCTTGCACACTACCATTCGGTAATTGTAATGCCAGTTCTCCGTCTTCACCGAGCGTTATGAGTTGTTTCGACTGCATAAAACGAGTAAATCACGAATTTTCATCAGATTCAGTATACCCCATCGTTGGATATAGCTATAAATGATTGCATGTCTTTAGACCTTGGCGAAGATCATGTATTGGTTGCCAACAAAGCCACCTTAAAAGACCTGCGAACGCAATCAGAGAGCTGAGTCAAGCAAGAATATCCGACATAGTTTTCGGTAGAGCGGCTTTTGCTAAGAGATACTAACGCCACGAGGTTAAACCTCGTGGCCACTGCTGAACGGGGTGTCCCGCAAAATCTTTCAAGTTCCGCTGCGACAGTGCGGGGCACTGTCGCTCCACTTCCTGCGGGAGAGATAAAAATGGACTTGGCTAAGCGCTCGTTTTTTGCCGCCGCAAAAAACTCCGCCTAGCCACGCCCGCCCATCCCCACGTGCTCGTGGGGCCCCAGGACGAGCCTTCAAGTCCCGTCACTTTCCACACAAAATATAGTCGCGCAAAGCTGCGCTTTCCTCTCCTTATTTTGCGGGAGTGACGGGACTTGAACCCGCGACCTCTCGGATGACAA
>JAYTRG010000064.1:0-7275 GCA_043746305.1 Candidatus Parcubacteria bacterium | reverse complement strand
TTGTTTGTACTTTCAGCAATCGTAATGGGGCTCTGCTTTTTGTACAAACCAGTGCTCCTCTACTTGGACGGCAACAAAACTGACGCGACGGCGCTTTTTTTGCAGACTGTATCTATCTTCGCTTTACTCACCATAGGACTTATCGCCTTGCTCATTCTGCTGTCAGCCATGTTTACAAGAAACCTGCAGTAATTCGTTTACATAGTTGCGTATGGCGATTATGCGCTTTTGATTAAAGTTGGATCTATAAAAATAAGTAGGCCTCGTTCTGTGAAGGACGAGGCCGAGTGTGCGGTTAGGCGATGAGCTCGCGCACGCGCATCTCATTCAGCATCGCCCGTAAAAGAGCTATTTTTGGAGAGCTGCTTGGGTCAGTGAGGCTTCGCACAGACACCATACTCATGGCATTCTCGAAGGTGGCGAAACAGATATCGCTGAAATTGTTGGTCGGAGCCTTGGTCGCGCATCCCCGTATGGCAGCCCAATCACGATACGATTTCGGCAGTTCCGTGAGCTCTATTGCGTAATACCAGTACTCGGTGCCTGAAAAAATCTGCCCTTCTCGGGCAAAGTCTTTTACGATTCTTTGGTTCCCGAGGTAGAGTGGCTTGCTGAAATATTGAACCCAGTCTGCACCGAGCTCCTCATTTCCTTCGCGTTTTAGCGCTTCTAAGGTCGTTTCTCCCTCTTCGACGCCTCCACCAAACACATCGAAAAACATATGTGTTGGAGGATTTCTCACGAGAAGTAATTTTTTCCCGTGTATCAGCATGCCACAGGCCTTTGGCCTGTAAGTAGGTACATCTATCACCACCGCCCCTTCTCGTCGTTAGCCGCACTATATTCACTATGAACGAACGATTGCGTTTTGCCAAGAGCGGGAAAGGACGTATATATTCTCCATCTTTTCGCTCGATGCTATACTGTTAAGATGCAAATTATACTTTATACTTCAAAAGGCGACATTACAATCGAAATGATGACGGATGACGCGCCAAATACGGTTGCTAATTTCGTCAAGCTCGCAAAAGAAGGATTTTACGAGGGCACCAAATTTCACCGTGTGATCGAGGGTTTTATGATTCAGGGAGGCGACCCGCTCACAAAGGATGATACTCAAATTGAGAGTTGGGGCCGAGGTGGGCCAGGATACAGCTTCGAGGATGAAATACACGAACATAACAGAAATGAAGTCGGCACCATGGCCATGGCAAATTCGGGCCCAGACAGCAATGGAAGCCAGTTTTTTATCAATACCGCCGACAATAATTTTCTCGACGATAAACACACGGTTTTTGCGCGCATTGTCGACGGTCTTTCGGTGGTAAAAAATATCGAGAGTACTTCTACAGAAGATGGGGATCGTCCGACTAAGCCCATTGTTCTGACAAAAGTTAGTATCAGAGAATCGTAAACTGTACGAAGTATTGCTTTTGAACGCTATGAGAATTATCTTCTTTGACACCGAAACAACTGGCGGTGGCGAAGACGACCGCTTGCTGCAACTTGCGGTCAAAGGGCGCTCTTCGGATACGCTCGGGATACATGGTGGTGATGTAATTATCAATGCAATCTATAAACCGCCGCTCCCTATTTCTATCGATTCGATGGCAGTGCACCACATCACCGAGAAAATGGTGACAGGAAAACCCACGTTTGCGGAAGCTGAAGAGTATGCGGATCTAAAAAATATATTTGAGCATACGAATACAGTAGCCGTGGCGCACAATGCGGCGTTTGATATCGCGATGCTAAGCCGCGAAGGTATTCGTCCCGCTTCTACTATATGTACCTACAAAGTAGCTCGCGCACTCGACGCCGACGAAAAGATAGGACAGTATCGTCTCCAGTATCTTCGCTATCTTTTACAGATAGAAATCGACGCAACTGCACATGATGCGATGGGAGACGTCCTTGTCTTAGAAGCGCTATTTGAGCGTCTTCTCGATACAATGAAAGAGCAAGAAGGTTCAGAGGAAGCGGCGCTTCAAAGAATGATTGCCATTTCCTCTGAGCCTGTTTTGTTTACCACATTTCGCTTCGGCAAGTATCGTGGCAAGCGCATAGAAGAAGTGGCGCAAAATGACAAGGGGTATCTCACCTGGCTGCTCAACGAAAAAAGAAAAGACCCGGCAGGAGAAGCCGATTGGATTCATACGCTCGAGCAGTATCTCAATGCGCGTGCATAATTTGCGTACACCCATTTGTTACACTCATGGTATGGACTCAATGGCGCAAATTCTCCAGACCCTGTCATCGTTTCTCGTGCAGCTTGCCACACTCATCGTAAATTTTCTTGTGAGTGTGTTAGAGCTTTTGCTGCAATTCATCAAGACCATATCTGGCAGCGCTTGAGACTATGCGAAGATGGATAGCCTTAAAACGGCCTCGGCTGCCTCGCGTGCACGCTGTGCACAAAAAGATAGCGAGAGCGCTTGTTGAGAATAGACTCACGCACTTTAATGCGTACTATGGGCATACATACGCTCGTATCAGTATACGAAATCAAAAAACACGGTGGGGAAGCTGCTCGACCAAGGGCACGCTCAGCTTTAATGTCCGCCTCATTTTTTTGCCGCCACACCTTATCGACTACATCGTTATTCACGAACTCTGCCATCTTGCGCAGATGAATCATTCGCCGCTTTTTTGGTCGCTGCTTGTGAGGACCTGCCCTCAGTATCGCAATTGCCGAGAAGAATTGCGCCATATTTCGCTCCGGCGCACTAGGGAAGATGACAGTGAGCACTTTTTTGCTACACTTAAGTCTCCTCATCTATGAAGGCAACCGTCGCCAAAAGAGAAGCCTGGATTGATGCGCTCCCTGCGTCTCGCGTTCAGAAGCCAAAAAAAGTAAAAGAGCAAGCAAAATATTTTTTATGGCGCGCGATTTCTCCCGTACATCCGCGTATGCGCCGCGCGGCGGAAGCTATGGGTTTAAAAAGTGAACGATTTGTGCAGCATGAAAAACCGGGTAGGCAAAAATTTTTAATAGGAACGCTTTCGCCTGGGAAGTCGGTGCGCGAGCTTGTTCATCATCTCGTAGCGCAAGGATACGGAAACCACTTTTTGGCGTGGCGTGACGAGAGCCAGGTAGTCAGTTTGCGATTAGTCGAAAGTTTTACTAATCAATACCACCTTCGAATTTTTGAAGACGGTGAAGTTCGAGGTCATTATGAGCACACACCTGAGAGTTATCCCATTAAGCATCTTTTTGCCGAGGGTCAGATAGATACGAGAGATGTCTTTCTTGCGCATCTCGGAAATTTCATTACACCAGCTGTATAAACACCAGCAGGTGTCGATAAGTCATTCGAGTGTGCAGCGAGTGCGGTACAATCGAAAGAATGCAGGACCTTTGGTACGCACAAGATGCAGAGAGCGTACTTTCGCAGATGCGAAGCTCGATTCCAGGGTTGCGCGAAGACGAAGCGCATGTGAGGCGCATTCACTTTGGGCAAAATAAATTCCCCCGACAAAAGACTCGAAGCGATATCGACTTGTTTGTCGATCAACTCAAGAATCCGTTGCTCGCACTGCTCGCTGTTGCTTGGGGAATATCGCTCTCGTTACACCACGTTACGGACGCATTTTTTATCGGAATATTTATTTTGGTAAATACGGGAGTTGGATTTTATCAGGAAAGAAAGGCAATGCGCGCACTTGAAGCGCTTCACGCGCTTATCACAGTTTCTGCTCGTGTGCGCCGCGACGGCAATGAAAAGATTGTAGAAGCGGAAGCGCTTGTGCCGGGCGATATCATAATTCTGAGCGCGGGGGATAAAGTGCCTGCCGATGCACGAATCATTTCGTGTCGTGATTTGCGCGTTGACGAATCTGCGCTTACAGGTGAGTGGCTTGCAGTCTTTAAAAGTACCGAAACAGCACCAAAAGATGCGCCGCTGGCAGAACGCGTGTCGCTCCTCTATACGGGCACTATCGTAGAGGAAGGGACGGCTGAGGCGGTTGTGGTCGAAACGGGCCGTACCACCGAACTTGCTCAGATTGCAGAGTCTGCATATTCGATGAGCGTACGAGAAACGCCGCTTCAGGAGAGAATCGCGCATTTGGCGCGTTTCGCTGCCGTAATCGTTGTCGTGCTGATCATCATCATTGTAATCCTCGGGATTTTGCGCGGACAATCACTCGGAGAGACGTTTGTGGTAGCGCTCGCACTTGCTGTCTCGGCAATTCCAGCAAACTTGCTGCCCGCCGTAACGCTTATTCTCAGTATAGGAATGATGCGCTCTCTCAAACGGCGCGTTTTGGTGCGCAGACTCGCCTCTAGCGAGACGCTCGGAAGTGTCACGGTGATTTGTACCGACAAAACAGGAACGCTGACGGAAGGAAAAATGGAAGTAAGTCATATTCTAGCCGGGCGCGAAGTGCTCGGAGAGGTTTTCCATGGTGAGGATAAAACGGCGGAAATGCTGCGCGCCCATGCGCTCGAGAGAGGAGTGCTCGGCACTGATGCGTTCATTGAAAACCCAGAAGACGATATATATGAATGGAACATACGCGGCAGGCCCACAGAAGGAGCTATCGTACTCGAGGCACATCGACAAGGTTTAGAAAAGCGCTCGCTTGAAAGTAATTTTCCGGTGATTGATCGTTTGGTGTTTTCCTCTGCCGAGAAATTTTCTGCATCGCTGCGAAAAAATGGAAACGGAGCATTCCTTTCGGTTGTGGGTGCGCCAGAAGTGGTTCTTGCTCGCTGTACCTCAATACACGCAAAACCGCGCAAAGTGGCGCTCAGTGTTGGCATGCGCAATAAGATAGCTGCGTGCGTGGAACAGCTCGCAGGCAGCGGTTTGCGGCTCGTCGCCGTTGCCTCGAGTGAATATAAAAAAAAGCCGTATGATATCGCCTCGCTGGGTGAAATGAATGGCCTCGCACTCCTCGGATTTGTTGCATTAAAGGACCCGCTCCGCGCAGATGCTCGAGAGTCTGTTCTCACTGCCGAACGCGCAGGCGTCCGCACGCTCCTAATTACCGGCGATCATCCAGCAACTGCGCTTTCGATTGCGCGAGAGGTTGGAATTCCAGACAAACCCGAGATGCTCTTACTTGGCACCGATCTCGACGCGCTCAGTGATGAAGATCTTGATGAGCGTGTGCGCACAGTCACCATTTTTGCTCGCGTTTCTCCCGAACATAAGCTGCGCATTGTGCGAGCCCTCCAAAAGCGGCAGGAGGTGGTGGCCATGGTGGGCGATGGGGTCAATGATGCGCCCGCCTTGCACGCAGCCGATATCGGCATTGCCGTAGGAAGTGGTACCGATGTAGCAAAAGAAGTTGCAGATATTGTTCTGCTCGACGATAGTTTCCGCTCCGTTCTTTCAGCCATAGAAGAAGGACGTCTTATGTTTCGAAATATCCGCAAGGTGTTTGCCTACCTCATTGGCGATGATTTTTCTGAGCTTTCACTCTTTGTCGGTGCACTTCTTGTAGGGCTTCCACTACCGCTTCTTCCGGCTCAGATTTTGTGGATTAATATTGTAGAGGATGCTCTTCCTGTGGTTGGACTTGCCGTTGATGAAGATCGCGCAGGTATTATGCAGGAAGCACCTCGACGCAGAAGTGAACCGCTCGCTTCAGAGCCTCTTAGAAAATGGCTCCTCGCGATTTTTTGTATAACAGGAGTTGCGACGTTTGGAGCATTTTTTGTATTTTTGCACGCTGTAGGCTCGCTTGAAGAAGCGCGTAGCATGCTCTTTGCTCTGCTTTCAATCGATTCGCTCATATTATCGCTCAGTGTACGCTCGTTTGTAAAGCCGTTGTGGCGATCTGATATTTTTAGCAACTCTACGCTTAGCGGTGCTATCTTGGTAGGTGTTGTACTCACCGCGCTCGCCCTTTACGTGCCCCCATTGCAGCAGATGCTTGGCACCGTATCGCTTCCCATTCCGGATCTTATTCTGGTCGGGTTTATTTCTGCGGTCGAAATTATGCTGATTGAAGGTTATAAAAGAGTGTTTTTTGGGGGTGGCAAAAACGTCTAGCACTATTCCTCGATACGCTGCAAGTACGAAGGTGCTATCGCACGTGGCGCTTTGACTTGCTAGAATGTTCCGATGTGGCTCTATGATGCCCTTACGATAGCGTGCTGGATTATATTCATCGTGTATTGGACGGTGGCGTCCACCCACGTAAAGCACGACCGTCATGTAAAAAGTGCTTGGCAATCTTCGGGCTTTGCCATATCGATGGCGCTTGTCTTTTTGGTAGTTGTCGCGACGCTTGCCGAGCGAGACATCTTGTGGGAGCTTTTCTCCATTTACCCGGTCGTGCCAAACAGTCCTATTATTGATGCCATTGGTACCGTTGTGTGCGCAACAGGTATTGCAGTTGCAATTTGGGCGCGCGTACATTTAGGGCGCAATTGGAGCGCCGAACCGGCAATAAAAGAAGGTCATATTTTGGTGACTAGCGGCCCGTACCGTTTCGTTAGGCATCCCATTTATGCATCGCTCTTGCTCGCGGCGTGCGGTTCGGCTTTGGTGGGAGGGAGTATATGGATTGTGGTTCTCATTACGCTAGCAGGAATTTTGATGTATCGCATGATAAAAGAGGAGAGGATTCTTTTCGCCGAATTTAAGCAGGAATACTTTGCATACAAACGCCGCACATGTTTGCTCATACCATTTATTCTATAACTATATTGCTGCTTGATGCTGTTGAAAGCGTTTTGGTATACTGTCGCGATGCATCTCGACATACCACACAAATTACCCACCTACGAAGCTAAGGCACGCATTGTAGAGACACTTTCAGAAGCGCGAGCAAAAGCGGCCGGTAAACTTACAATTACAGAAGAGCGTTGGGAAAACAATATCCTGCATTTTGACATAACTGCCGAGGGTCAACGCATCACTGGCACGCTCGAGATACAAGAAAAAGCGTTTGCGCTCGAGGCAAAATTACCGTTCATGCTCCGCCTTTTCGAAGGGCAAATAGAAAAAGCAGCAAAAGAACAGGTAGCGAACATGCTCACAACTCGCGCTTAACAAAGCAGCCATGGCGTGGCATTATTGAGTTTATGCTAAAGTTTTTCGTAATTGGTACAGCTCTTATCATGGTGGTAGGGGGCATTGTATATTTTTTGCAATCAAAAGCGCGCGTTGCTACTCCTGCAGTGGAGAGCACCGCACAAGTCTCTCTTCAAGCTGCTACAAGCACGTATGCAACCACTACATTTTCAGTGGTATATCCTGCAAATTTTTCCGTTGATTCTAATTTTGCGAACAATGAAGTTAGCAATAAAAAACTGATAGG
>JAYTRG010000063.1:0-3173 GCA_043746305.1 Candidatus Parcubacteria bacterium | reverse complement strand
GGCGATGAGAACGCGGGCTCATCAAGGCAGCGCGGGTTTAGAGTTGCGCGAGAGTTAAAAAAACGCGGCATGCACACGCTGGTCCATTATCCGCCCGTCGTACACATCGCCCGTACTCCTTGGCCCAAAAAAGCAGTGCTCATCGTGCAAATAATCCGCTCCCTATTTTCGATTCATAAGGGCGACATTGTGTACTTACAGCGCGCGACCTATAGCAAGTACTTTTTCGTTATCATGGTCGTGTATCTCAAACTGTCCAGACGCAAAATGATTTTCGATTTCGACGACCCTATCTATACGCACAGCTTCACCAAAACCAAAATCTTTACGCAAATGGCGAGTGCGGTCATCACCTGTACCCACGGCCAGGCCGAGTGGGCAAAGCAGTACAACAGCAACGTAACCGTGGTGCATATCGCTCTCGACCCTGCTGTATATAAAAAATATACAAAACATCATAGTGACACCAATGAGCCAGTCATTGGCTGGGTGGGAGCAGGACCAGAACATCTCTCAAATTTCGAAATTATCGCACCTGTTTTTAAGGTGTTGGTAGAAAAAGGCGTTCGTTTCAAATTTGTGCTCATAGGGGCATTGGGAGATCGCCGCGTATATGATCTTTTTACAAACATCAAAGGACTCCGCGTGGAATTCATTGACTCGCTCGATTGGAAAGATCCCGAGGCCGTGCCACGAGAGATCGGCCAATTCGATATAGGTATTTTGCCCCACCAAGCGGAAGGCGAGTGGAACAAATCGAAAACGTCGCTCAAAAATTTGGAGTATATGGCGTGCGGCGTGCCGGCGGTGTGCAGCCGATACGGTGAAATGCCTTTTGTCTACAAAGACGGCGTAAACGGATTCTTGTGCGGCAGTTCTGAAGAATGGGTGCATACATTCCAGATGTTGCTTTCTGAGTCTGCGCTCCGTGCACGAGTGGGGGAGGCGGGCCAGCGACTTGTCGAAGAGTCGTATAGCTTTGAGGCGACTGTACCTAAGGTAGAGGCGATCGTTAGGCAGGTAGAGAGGGCACCATAGCCTTCATTGCGGTCTTTTGAGCCGTTCGCTATACTCTGGCGATGAAAAAGATCCTGCAAAAAATTACTTACGCCAAAGCAGTGTACGGCAAGGAAGAGATAGCGGCGGTCAATCGGATATTGAAAGACCCCCTCCACCTTGGCGCGGGCGCCTACATCAAAAAGTTTGAAAAAGCGGTCGCCGCGTTGTTTGGGAAAAAGCACGGCATTATGACCAACTCAGGCTCTTCCGCGAATCTTCTCGGTATCGAATCCTTGCATCTCGAGCCAGGCAGTGAGGTGATCACTCCTGTTCTTACCTTCTCCACTACCATCGCGCCTCTCCTTCAAAAAGGTCTCAAGCCCGTATTTGTCGACGTGATGCCCGGCACGTTCGTGATAGACGCGGGTAAAGTGGAAGCAGCAATCACAGAGAAAACACGCGCTCTCATGGTGCCCCTCTTGCTTGGCAATGTGCCCGACATGATAAAGCTGCGCGCCATAGCAAAAAAACACAATCTCTTTTTTATCGAGGATTCGTGCGACACCGTCGGCGCCAAGTTCGACGGTAAGCCGACCGGCACCTATTCCGACATCTCGACGACGAGCTTCTATGCCTCGCATATCATCACCGCGGCCGGCTCCGGCGGTATGGTGATGGCGCACGACGACGCTCGCGCACATGAACTGTTGGTGAAGAGTTGCTGGGGGCGCGATTCGACGCTCTTTGGGGTCAATGAAAAGTCCGAGGACATCAAGAAGCGATTCGCCGGGAAAGTGGAGGGGGAGCCGTACGACGCGAAGTTCGTCTTTTCGCAGATCGGCTATAACATGCAGTCGGGAGAACTAAATGCTGCGTTCGGTTTAGAGCAACTCAAGCGTCTCAAAACATTCGGCGCAGCGCGCAAGCACAACTTTAAACGGCTCTACAAATTCTTCGGAACATATCCCGAGTGGTTCACGCTCCCACTTTCGGACAAGCGAGTTGATACCGTGTGGCTTGCTTTCCCGCTCACTCTTAAAAAGAATGCTCCGTTTAGTCGCATGGACATCACACGGCACCTGGAAGAACACAACATTCAAACGCGACCGATCTTCACCGGCAACATATTGCGCCAGCCGGGTTTTCACGACCTCTCAAAGGATACGAATCCCGACCAATTTCCGGTGGCTGACGACGTCATGCAAAACGGCTTTTTGATCGGCTGTCATCATGGCCTTACCGCAAAGCAACTTGATTACATCGAGGCGGTGCTTAAAGAGTTCCTCAAGAAATACCGTTAAAAAGCGCTGTTGCGAGTACCGGCGCTCTCGCGTAGGATGGAACATATGGTAGATAAGATGACAATTTTGGTGTGCGGAGGAGCTGGATTTATCGGCTCTAATTTCGTTCGCCACATGATTGAGAAATATCCAAAGGCCCACATTGTGTGCTTTGACGCGCTTACCTATTCTGGCAATAAAGACAATCTAAAAAATTTGCCAAAAGATCGTTTTACGTTTGTAAAAGGGGATATTGCCGATAGTGCAAGCGTTGCGCGAGTATTCAAAAAATACCAGCCCGAGTATGTGGTCAATTTTGCCGCCGAGACACACGTTGACCGCAGTATTCATGGAGAGACACTGGAGTTTGTTCAGGCAAATGTGCTCGGTACCACGGTGTTGTTGGAAGCAGTAAAAAATTCACCAACCGTAAAAAAATTCGTCCATGTCTCAACCGACGAAGTCTACGGCTCCTTGTCACTGAGGGGCGGGAAGTTTACGGAACGTTCTCCACTTGCGCCTAATTCGCCTTATGCCGCCTCAAAAGCAGCGGGGGATTTGATGGTGCGATCGTTTTTTGTAACCTATGGCGTTCCCGTCGTCATTACGCGCAGCTCCAACAATTACGGACCCTACCAACATCCGGAAAAACTCATCCCATATTCTATTTTGCGCCTTCTCGCTGGCAAAACAATAGTGCTTTATGGCGACGGCAAATATGTGCGCGACTGGCTGCATGTTGAAGACCATTGCAGCGGCATTGAGCTTGCGCTGTTTAAGGGAAAGCCGGGCGAGGTATACAATATCGGGGCGAGCGACGAGGTAGACAACCTTACGCTGGCCAAAAAATTGGTACAACATATGGGTAAAGAAAAATCAGCAATCGAATTTGTA
>JAYTRG010000062.1:0-5774 GCA_043746305.1 Candidatus Parcubacteria bacterium | reverse complement strand
GGAATCGTAAAAGAGCTCCAAATTACCGGGCCCTTCAATATGCAGTTTTTGGCTAAAGATAATCGCATTCAGGTAATCGAGTGCAACGTGCGCGCCTCGCGCAGCTTTCCCTTTGTCTCAAAAGTCACCGGCATAAATTTTATCGAGCTCGCTACAGCCGCGATGCTTGGCGAAAACATTGCGGGACACTATCGTACCGTGGAGCTTGATTATGTAGCCGTAAAGTCGCCACAATTTTCGTTTAGCCGCATTAAGGGGGCCGATCCTGTGCGTTCAGTGGAGATGGCCTCGACCGGCGAAGTTGCTACATTTGGTGATAGTTATGCCGAGGCCCTCATCAAGTCAATGCTCGCCTCCGATTTCAAATTGCCAAAAAAGGGAGTCTTGGTGTCGCTGGGTAAAGAGGAGAATAAGGTGAAACTACTCGAAAGTGTGACACAGCTACACGTGATGAATTTTGCCATCTATGCGACTGAAAATACTGCCGATTTTTTGATACAACACAATATACCTTGTCAAAAAGTGTATAAAATAAGTACAAAACAATCGCCCAACGTCTCGGACATTCTCAAAGACGGTACGGTAGATCTCATCATCAACATCCCCACAAAAGGAGGAAGCGAAAATTCCGACGGCTTCAATATTCGCCGCCAAGCGATTGATTTGCGGATCCCGCTCATCACCAACAGGCAACTGGCCGAAAGTTTTGTCACTGCCTTAGTAGAGACTGCCGGTGGCACTATAGAAACAAAAGCCTGGGATGAATACGTTAGGTAAAGGCAGCGCAGCTACTGGTTATTTTGATTCTTTTTCTTTTTCAGAACCCGTTTCAGATAATACCCGGTATGCGAACCATCGGTTTTTGAAACCTCTTCAGGAGTACCCTGCGCTACTATTTTGCCGCCGCCGGAGCCGCCTTCTGGTCCCATGTCGATAATATAATCGGCGCACTTGAGCACGTCGAGGTTATGTTCAATAACGATCACGCTGTTTCCCCTATCCACGAGCTTTTGCAAAATTTCTATGAGACGTGCAACGTCATCGTAGTGCAGACCCACTGTTGGCTCATCTAATAGATACATCGTTTTTGTCATCATCGGGCGATACAGTTCCGACGCTATTTTTACACGCTGCGCCTCACCTCCCGAAAGCGTCGTGGCGCTTTGTCCAAGCTCAAGATAACCAAGACCCACGTCGAGCAAAGCTTGAAATCTGTCCGAAATAGCTGGTATGTCTTCGTAAAACTGGGCGGCGTCTTCCACCGTCATGCTCAAGATGTCATGTATAGATTTTTTTTTGTATTTTATTTCAAGCGTTTCTTTCATAAAGCGTTTCCCCATGCAGACATCGCAGGTTACATATACGGTAGGCAAAAAATGCATCTCAACCGCGATAAGACCATTGCCTTGGCACGCCTCGCAGCGTCCTCCCTTTACATTGAATGAAAACCGGCCGGGCCCCCACGCCCGTGCCCGCGCCTCTTCCGTCATCGCAAACATATCGCGTATGTGCGTCCACGCGCCGGTATAGGTAGCAGGGTTCGAGCGAGGCGTACGACCAATCGGAGACTGATCGATGAGGATGGCGCGCGAGACATAGTCGGTGCCGCTAAATTCTTTAACATTGTAAAGTTTTGCCGTGCGAAATCGCTTATCAAAACGCGCCTGCAAATTGCGGTACAATATTTCGTACAAAAAAGTACTCTTGCCGCTACCGGATACGCCTGTGACGCAGACCAGCTTCGAGAGCGGCACGTCTACGTGTACGTTATCAAGACTGAACTGGCTCGCGCCACGTATTTTTAATTTGCCCCTGTCTGCAGCGCGGCGTTTCTCTGGTATCTCCACGCGCGCCTCATCGCGCAGGTACGCAAGCGTGCGCGAGCCGCTCTTGTTGGTCTTTGCCGTAAGCAAATCCTCAAGCCATCCCGACGCGACAATAGTGCCGCCGTGGGTGCCAGCGCCCGGCCCAATATCAACAATGTAATCTGAGGCATAAATCGTATCCTCGTCGTGCTCTACTACTAACACAGTGTTACCAAGTTCGCGCAGGTGCTTGAGGGTAGCGATAAGTTTGTCGTTGTCGCGCTGATGCAGACCAATGGTGGGTTCGTCGAGCACATACAGCGCGCCCACCAAACCACTGCCGAGCTGCGAGGCAAGGCGGATACGCTGCGCTTCGCCTCCAGAAAGCGTATTCGCTTTTCTGTCAAGCGTGAGGTACTCGATTCCAACATTAAGCATAAACTGAAGACGCGACGTTATTTCCTTTATGATTGCTCGCGAGATCTCCTGCTCCTTTTTTGTAAGCTTGAGCATAGTAAAAAACTCCATTGCCTTTTCAATCGAGTGCGCGGAAAGGTTCACGATATTGGTGCCATGCGCAGGACCACTATGCTCCTTAGGCGTGGTTACCTCTCCTAAAAACACATTCAATGCCTCGGGCCTAAGGCGCGCACCTGCACACACATCGCACGGCTCGTCACCAAAAAAGTATTTGCTGCCAATTCCTTTACACTCTGGACATGCGCCATATGGTGAATTGAAAGAAAACAGCCGCGGCTCTACTTCGGGAAATGAAAATCCGTCGTAAGGACACATGAATTTTGCAGAAACAATACGCATGGCGCCGTCCGGATCCCCTATTGCAAGTAGTCCATCGCTTTCATGAAGCGCACGTTCTATCGCCTCTCCAGCCCGCTCGCGCGCGCCTTTAGCATCGTCTTTAAACTCAGATACGAATATATCATCGATGACTATTGAAATGTTGTGTTTGACGTTTTTTTTAAGTTCTATGCGCTCACGAAGCGATTTTTCTTCGCCATCGACTATCGCTCGTTCATATCCTTTGTTCAGCATGTCATAGAGGAGCTGATAGTATTCGCCCTTACGCCCGACCACAACGGGGCTCAATATGCGAATTTTATCCTCAGTAATACTTGCGGTCAACTTTGTCGCATTGTCTTTTACTTTTACACGTTTTCGAGCCTTATCGACTATTTCGAGTATCGCCTCGAGTATTTCTTCGTTGGATAGCTTACGCACCTCTCTACCACACTCCGGACAATGTGGATGGCCGATGCGTGCATATAAAACGCGCAGATAATCGTAGATTTCAGTAATAGTCGCTACTGTCGAACGCGGATTGTTGGAACGACTTTTTTGATCTATGGAAATCGCAGGAGAAAGACCGGTTATTTCGTCGACATCGGGCTTTTGCATTTGGCGCAGAAATTGCCGTGCATACGCTGAGAGCGACTCCACATACTTGCGCTGTCCTTCGGCAAAAATGGTGTCGAACGCAAGCGAGGACTTACCGCTACCCGAAAGGCCGGTAAACACAACCATTTTGTTACGCGGTATCTCGACCGACACATTTTTCAAATTATGCGTGCGTGCGCCCTTAATAATTATCTTGCCTCCATCTTCATTTTTTTTAGCATCACTCATACAAAGCGTCCCCCTGCACAGCGCTAGGGGTTGACTGGGCTACTATAGCATAGCTGCCTACACGTTCGTAACTATCGCAGCTTCTTCGGTAAGCTGCACTGCAAATTGCGCCTTGACCACCTGTTTAATTTTTTGAGCCAGCGCGAGAACGTCTTGCGCCGTAGCTTGCCCTGAGTTCACCAGATAATTCGGGTGCTGTTCGCTCGCTATAGCTCCTCCAACTTTTGCCCCCTTGAGACCAGCCTTTTCTATAAGCCAACCTGCCGGAACTCGCCCTTCTCTCGACTTCTCGTGTTTCTCCTTTTCAAACAGGGCGACTATCTCGCTCCGCACAACAGGGTTCATAAAAAAAGAACCTGCGGCCTGCACGTTTTGCAAATGTCGTTTTTCTCGCTCTAAAATAGTTTCAGCGATTATAGCAGCGCTTCTTTCCGGACGCGTTGGGCCCAACTCTAAATTTGCGGCAGTGATTATCCATGCATTATCGCGCTTAAACGTACTGTCGCGATATCCGAAAGAAAGATACTGATTGAGAAACACTCTTGACTCCAGCGTCTTTTCATTAATCACCGCAACGCTCGCCACGTAATCTTTTATCTCAGATCCAAACGCGCCTGCGTTTCCGCGAATAGCGCCGCCAAGCGACCCTGGTATTCCCGCCAATTTTTCCCATCCTCCAAAACCATGCTCTCCAGCCTTTTGAATGAGATTCAAAAGATTGCAACCAGCCTCAGCCCGAATTCCATTTTCAAAAAAGGTATATTCCCCTTCAACCAAGCGAATTACGAGCGCATGCAGTCCTTCGTCGGGAATTAGCACGTTGCTTGCGCCCGCCAAAACGACGTGCCGAATATTTCGCTTCACTGCAAATTGTATCGCTTCCTTGACTTCATCTGCGTGCGCCACTTCCACGTACCACCGAGCAGGGCCGCCGATTTTAAATGTCGTGTACGGCGCGAGTATGACGTGTTCCTGAATATCAAGCATAATAAAACTATACCTCAAAATGAGAGGCGGCGTTCATGTCTACGTTGCTTTTGAAAGAGCTTCCTCAAGCGCAGTAACTTCGTCACGAAGAAGCGCGGCCGTCTCAAAATCGAGCTCATCGGCGGCACTGCGCATTTGCTTCCGCTTTTCCTTAATTACCTTTCTTATGTCGCCGTGCGAGGCATTGGTGTCGAGCGTTGCCAGCTCCACAATCGCGCGCTTGCGGCTACGCTCAATGTCTCCCGTTATGTCTACAATGCGCTTTTGAATAGTTTTGGGCGTAATGCCATGTTCTTTGTTGTAGGCAATTTGAATATCGCGGCGTCGGCTTGTCTCGCCAATAGCTCTGTCCAATGAGCCTGTCATGGAGTCAGCATACAAGATTACTCTACCCCGCACGTTGCGCGCGGCACGGCCAATCGTTTGAATGAGCGAGGTTTCACTGCGCAAAAAGCCTTCTTTATCGGCATCGAGAATTCCTACGAGTTCCACCTCGGGCAAATCAAGTCCCTCGCGCAATAGATTTACTCCCACCAAAACGTCAAACGTACCTTTGCGGAAGTCAGTAAGAATTTCAATACGCTCGATAGTTTTAATGTCGCTGTGGATATATCGAGCTCGGACCTTTGTGTCGATAAGAAATTGCGTTAGATCTTCTGCCATTTTTTTAGTAAGCACCGTTACCAACGAACGAGCACCCCTCGCGGTCACCGTTTCTGCCTCCCCTATAAAGTCCCGCACTTGCCCTACGTATCTATCCGTCGATACCACAGGCCGAATAGTTATCTCTGGGTCTATAAGGCCCGTTGGCCGAATCACTTGCTGTATCGGCTGGCCGCTTCGCCCCAGTTCAAACTTACCCGGCGTAGCGCTGGTGTAAATGGTTTGTCCGATACGTTTTTCAAATTCATCAAAGGTGAGTGGGCGATTATCAAGAGCGCTCGGCAAACGAAAGCCGTGCTCCACCAGCGTATTTTTTCGCGCCTTGTCTCCTGCATACATGGCACCGATTTGCGGCACCGTGACATGACTTTCGTCAATAACAAGGAGGAAGTCGGCCTCCCCTTTTTTATTCTTTGGAAAATAATCGAGCAGCGTGTACGGAGGCTCTCCCGGCGCGCGCCGATCAAAGTGGCGCGAATAGTTTTCAATGCCATTACAAAATCCGAATTCTCGAATCATCGATATATCTTGTCTCGTGCGACGCTTCAGCCTTTCGGATTCCAGGATTTTTCCTGCTTTGTCGAATCGCTTGAGCTGCTCCTTGAGTTCGCGCTCCATATCAAAAAGAGCGGCGTCGATAACATCCTTGGGCGTCACATAGTGCCGTGCAGGAAA
>JAYTRG010000061.1:0-6394 GCA_043746305.1 Candidatus Parcubacteria bacterium | reverse complement strand
GCGCTGAAATCACGCTGGAGATAGCGCCGACCACTTCGGAGCGCGCTGCCGACATGCTTGTCTGATATGCAGCGATTTGACTCACTGAGTAGAGGTTATTTGGAACGGCTTTGTTCAACGTCTCGACAAGAGCATCAAGAAATGCACGGACTTGGTTCCCATCCGCCAGAACTCGCGTAGTTCTACTCTCAACGTCAGTCGTGTCTATCGTACTTGCGGCGCTATTCGCATCATCGAGTGCAGCGTTTAGCGCCGACCGTTCATTATTTACATCAATAACCAATTGTTGATTCGAAACTATGAGTGCTACGAGCGACGTTTGATACGTGCCTGGGTTGATAAACAAGGTGTCGGCGCGGGTATGAATTGCATCGTCAAAGGATGCGTATGCGCTTGAGAGCGCGGCAACAAGCGAGGACGCGGCATTTTGAGCAGCAGTTGCCGCTTGCATCGAAGAAATACCCGAGCTGAGAGCCGTCGGACCCTGCACTTTTGCAAGCGACGCCTGCGCAGCTTCGAATGCTCCTTGCGCTTGCGTGACTGCCGCTTGCTGGCTGGAGTTTTCGAGCGTTCCGATAAGGCTACCGGCCGCCACGTAATCGCCGTTTGCGTGCAAAAGACTCACAACTTGTCCTGCGCTTTGCGCAAGGATATTTGCCTGACTCAGCGACGTAACCTGGCCCACCAAAGAGAGCGGTCCAGCTTGTGCTGACAAATCGGCGACAGTAGAAAGTTGTACGTGAGAAGTTGCGTCCAGCACCGTCGAGTTGGCTACAGGCGCACTCGTGCGGTGCCATGCAATGAGCGAGCTGACTAGCAATATTCCAAGAACTCCTACGGCATACTGCCATAGAGTACGTTTACCTATGGTGGTAGCCAATGTGTTGTATTTCATGACTGAGATAGTAAAAAATAGCTTATCATTTTTCCAACAAGATGCTATGCAGTGACAGATGCCGCATTACACCTCTTTTGAGAGACCGTAGCGCAAAAATACTATCGCGGCGAGCGCGATAACAACGCCCACAGCCGCAATTTGATACCACAGCGCTAACGTGCTCGTATAGGCAAAATAAAAACCGAACGGCATTACGCCGAGAGTAGTTGCAAGCATATAGCTGCGCCACTCTATGCTGCTAAAGAGGCCGAGCGCATAGCTAAGAATATCAACCGATACAAACATGCGAAGCATTACAACAGACCAGAAAAGGTTCTTGGTGGGGATTCGAGCCTGCATGTCGCGTATGCGCTTCAGACCTATCATCGTTGCTACCACGGGCGTTCCAAACGAACGAGCAATAAAAAAAGCAACCGATGACCCAAGCACCCAGCCAAGGATGCTCATGAGTGCGGTAGGTAGCGGCCCCCATAAACTCACGGCTATGGGTATAAGAAACGCGATATCGAGCGGAATAATAAATATAACGAATAGTGCAGTAAGAGCCACAAAACCTAACTTACTGAAGATGCCACCACTCTCCACAACCGCGGCAAAAAAACTTTGATGCGACCGCGCGAGGAAAGAAATCGCGACAAAAACCGCAGCGAGTACAAGAAGTGCCGCAAATTCTTTGATAAAGGATTTCATGGTGCCCAGTACAATTAGACAGCAATATTGAATCTAAATTTGCTACGTTTGTTCGCCTCCCTCTTTTTCCTGCGTCAACGCGACACCCCTAATCGCCCTCAGTTTCATCGCCATCTCAAGCGCCTCTTCTTGCATCGGCCTGAGAGCAATGTCGGCAGCCTGCTCCTCAAGGGCTTCAAAAAACACCATCACAAATATCTCTTCTTGCTCGTCTTGATCAAATTCCGAAAATCGCTCCACAAATAGGCGCTTCATCCCGGCCTCATCGCCCGCCTCTATAAGTCGGTCCATCTCTTCTGAAAGTGCGCTGTTCATACATCAAGCGCCTCTACCCACTTTTTAATGTTAGCGGCAGTTGGTTTTTTATCATCAGCTAGTTTTGCTACACGATTTTTGTACACGGTATTCGTCGGGCCTTCTCTCGCTACCAATTTCTCGTGCCCTTCCGCTTGTTCTTTGACGAATTTTTCCCTCATTTCTATAAATTCGTCCGTTGTCTTCTCAGCAGGAGTCAATTTCTTCCCCCTACGCCCTCCCTCAATACCTTGATCTTTTTTATATTCATTGACTTTTGTACGCCATTTTTTTTCGATTCCTACTTTCCTATATTGATCCAGCGCATGGTGCAAATCCTTTCTGGTCATGAGCATATTCGGCGGCCAAATAGCCTCTTTTTTATCTGGATCATCGTCGAGGGAAATCTTGTACATTTCCTGCTTTATCTCTAGATCAATCGTGCCCGCCAAAATGTTACCTATGTTCTTGAGCTCTGTATTGCACCGCTCGGCAAAATGAATTTCACGCGCCACTACGTCGAGCAGCGACTCACGCGCCCAAAAATTCTTAAACCATATCTTCGTATGTTCCCATTGATCATGGAGTATAGATGCTTCCTTCTTCGGATCTGGCTTTTTCTTCTCATTGAATTTTGGTGCTGCAATCTTTGCCAATGCGGCTCGAACTTCAAAAAAACCTTTGTCACGACTCGTTGCCTCTTTTAGTTGCGCGTCGGTGATGCCGAGTTCGGATGTGAGTTTCTTGATCTTTTCCTGCAAACTTTTTGCGTAGTCAGACTTCATCCGGTCAGGAATTTTCTTCATGTTTTTCTTGAGCTGGTTGAACGCCTTTGGCGGATCTTCTATAGCCATTTCAAAAATCCGGCGCACTTTGAAATACTTGACCGCTTGTTCCACGGAAACGTTCGTGAGCAGCTCTTTCATATCCTGACTGTGCGCTGCAACGGTATTAATAAGATCTTCGGTAATATGCGTTTTTACAAATTCAACATCCTTACGGATTTTGTTGTATTTCTCCAGAGCATCATGCCGAAATTTTGTGAGCTCCGGAGTGAGCTCTCTCTTATCTTTATCCAAAAGCGATTCTGCTATTTCCTCGGCCTTGGCTTTATCGAGTTTCGGGAGAAAAATGTTGTAAAAAAGCGCATGTTCGTTCTTGTCCTTAGTTACCTCCACGAGACTTAAATCTTTTGACGGATGCTCCGCCACCTCACCCGTGTACGGATCTTTTGTAGGAGGTTTTTTGAGTTTCTCCTTGTACCCCCCAAGAAATTGCATCGACTCCTTCATTGTCGTCATTGTGCCAGGTATTCGAACTATGGCAACGAGAAATTTCAAAATAAAAAAGAGCGCCTCGGGACTGTGCCGAAGCGCTATTGTTTTCTTTTTTTATTATGCCGCCGCTCGCGCATCTTCTCGAGCCACGGCTCAACTTTCATCCGCATGAATCGCCATGGTTTGAGCACCCATCTGATAGCTTTGTTTGTATGGGTGGCGCGATTGCGAAAACGCTTCCAGCCAAAATCATACAGTGTGCGGTCACAAAACTGATCGCTTCCCCACCAGTAGAGCTTGCGTACCACATATGCCGATACGGGTAGTACGTAAGGAACAAACCAGGTGAGCCATATGAACGCCCCGATAATTGCGGCAGAGCAACACGAGATTAGTACTCTCTCAACCGTCGGCATGTATGGCCAGCGTGATAGAAATATATCGTATATGGCTCTCAGCGGTCGGAGAACCCATCGCTTGAAACGGCCGTACCTATCGTAGCCTATGGCCCAGATAATGCCACATCTCACAAAGAGGTTCGAAATTGGGCGCTCAATACGACGAACAATCCATATTTGCGCAAGCAGCGAAATCGTATCTTCTATCGACCAAAACCAGGCGAAAAAAACCTTATGGAGATCATACGCAATGTAAAGCATCGCGCTAACGATCGTCCCCACAATAAGCAAGAGCACGTTTCGGCGGTGAATTGCCATCATTCAACTCCATTTCTCAATTCCGATACAAACTATGCCACGGCCGCCCAAAAAGTTCGAGGGCGCCTCATTAGAGAGGTGCCCTCGAGAGACGGCGGCAGTTATGTAGATGCTCGTTCTGTCTCGACGCGTTCTTTGCCAGCACTTGCGATTCGCATCGCAAAGAGGACGCCAAATACAAACTCGACGGAACTGAAAGCGAGACACTGCAACATGAGCATCTTTTCATCCGCCGTCATACGCCACGGCGGGCTTACGGCGCTCAGGACGAAAATTACGATCGCAAAGATAAAGGCGAGCAAGGAGAGTCCGTTGTCGATCATGAACTTTCCCGAATTCGCAGCATCACGCGTTGCCGTCTCGTACTGTTGGACCGAGAGGTAGCTAAGTAAAGCGAGCCACAACCACGATCGAAAGGCACTGACAGGTCCGGTACCAAGCCAATGTTCAAGTGATGGCACGGACCAGATAAATAATACGAGTCCGATTGTCATGACGTTGGTGACAATCGACAGCTTTGAGTTCTTCTTCCAGTGATGAGTCAGTGAATGGCCGATTCTACGGAGCAGGAACGTCGCGAAGTATGCGAGCAACCAGACGAGAAAAACGGCGACGAAGACGGCGAGTAATGGTTTTACACGATCAGGCATATTCAGTATGCCTGCCAACCAACGGTTCGCCTGGTCGATTGGATAGTTCATCCAATCGCAGGTAAAGTAAAACAGCACCATCGCAATCAACACGGAAAAAAACAACCCGTGTTTTTTTACTTTCGCAAAAAAACCACTTAGAGACTGCAGCATGACTATCTCCTGTTCGTTCGTTGCCAACGCATTACCCCAATGAACAATTCCATCGGGAACTGCCACAAGTAATAACGAAAAAACGCCTTGCGGTCAACGTACCGCAAAAAGTCATAAAAAAATCGCCGCCAAGCACAGATGATGTGCGAGGCGGCAATGAGTGTGGCGAAATTGCTACTTAATTACCGGTATCTAAATATCCTACTCCGCACTAATAAACGTCGCTGTGAGAATAAACCGCGCACTTATGCCAGTGAGAGTGTCGCAGGTTACAAGAGTGAGTTTGGTGCCTGTATTATCAAGCGGTATCTCTGTGCCGTCGGTGGCGGTAGCTTTTACCACTGAGTCGACCCGGTATACATAGTTTTTTCCGTCAGTGCCGGTAAGGGTTACGGTGTCCCCTGCTTGCGTATTGGGGACATTGTTGAACGCCTGGAACATTTTGTTGTGCACAATAGGCAGGTGCGAACTATGCGCAAATATAACCACGTTGCCAGCCTCACCGAGCGTGGCCGAGGCAGAGTAGCGCGCCGGACCGTGTATCAAGAGTGCGTCGAGAGCGTCCACATTGGTAGTGGAGGGATTTTGTATGGGGAGATCTATCCCTACACTCGATATGGTGATATGTACTGGATAAATTACCACCTGCTTGAGCGCAGGAGCGTTAGCGGCATGAGCTGCTGCCGCAAGCGCGGAATCGGCGCTTCCACTTTCTTCGCCGAGTTGCGGAAGCGCTGAGAGCGCGAGGTCGTGCGACTCTGTTGCGGCAATCTGAGCGCCTGCGGGATTAGTACCGTCTATGTAGTACGGTACGAGACCAAGCGAATCGGCAACCGAAAATAAACAGAAAAATGCAAGAACAAAAACGGATAAAAACAGAGCCTTTGGTGGCTTATTTCGCTTGTATGACGAAGCAAAAATCATATGATGATAATACACTATATATTGCTATTTGTCAAACGTTAGACGAATACAGGACTTGACAAATGACTTTATATTTGGTACAAATCTTACATTATGGCAGAAACACCTCTATTACCAGTGAGCGGGCCGGCAGAGAGCGCAAAGATGGCCTTTATATCGAACGCACTTGCAATCGTCGGCTTTATCATCCTCTTTGTTATCATTGTGTGGGGCTTATTCCACATCATTAATCTTTCAGGCACATCAATAGGTTCCATCTTTCCTTCTACCCCCAAAGTATCGGTGACTGCACCAAAATCCGCTGTTGCCGGGGAGCCTATCAGCGTATCGTGGCAATATTCTGGCAAAGAAGCAGGTTCTTATTCGTTTCTCTACCAATGTGAGAAAGGATTCGCATTTGCAACTGGAGTAGGTACTGCCCTCGAAAATATCCCTTGCGGCGAAGCGATAAACGTAGGTTCCTCTACCAACGCAACCATCGTGCCCGTGTTTACCACCAAACCTGCAACTTCTTCCATGCAAGCGTCTCTCACCGTTATATTTGCTACCGACGCAGGCAGCCGAATACAGGGTGACGCAAGTGTCACGGTGACTACAAATGCAGCTCCTACCGCAAGCGTTGCTTCGAATGCGCAGCCGTCAACAAACCTGTCGGCTAGCAAGATATCCGCAACTCAGCCGAAAAAATCACCAATTACTGCGCCAACCAAGAGAGTCATTGCACTCGTGCCTCACGCGGCAAGCGGCCCGGCAGATCTTGCTGTTCGGATGATTATGGTGGGAGTAATTGAT
>JAYTRG010000060.1:0-7229 GCA_043746305.1 Candidatus Parcubacteria bacterium | reverse complement strand
AGTAGTGCTGCCAAGCACATCGTGCCCTCACGCGCTCTCATTATCCTTGAATTTTTTGCACAGCGGCTTCTCTCGCCTTTTTATTTCGGGCCCAGTATTTATTTTTTGGTAAAAAAAACTTGAGTACTCTCAATAGAGGTAGGGAACTAATCGTCACGGAGTAGCCATCATGTACTGCGGATTAGAAGATGTCGCCGCAGCATCTTTACGCACAAGGAAAAGAATTACGAGGAGGCTTTGATTGGGCGTGATAGCGGCATAACCTCAGTCGCCAAACGTCCAATAGGCTTGGATGTTGAGGTATACAAAAATTCCCAATAGGATCGCCATCAGGGAGTTGCTGATGATGAACGTTCTTCGGAGTACTTTTTTCGGGGCACTCATGTGTTCAACAGTGTATCTCTCAGAAAGTCGCAAAGCGAAAACGCTCGCTAATAGTTTGCAAACCGACGCTTCATTTCTGTTTCGTGCCCTTTTCGTGCTCGCGCATGATACTCAATTGCCTTTTTGAGCGAAGCGTTCAGTATGCCTCGACAGCTCGCGAATTGCATAAGAAAGAAATCTGGGTTTTCGTTCATCTCCACTATCACTGGCCCCGAATCGCTGCATGCGATGTCCCAACCGATTATGGCAACCTCGCGCATGAGGCGCGCACCTTCGAGCGCGAGCGCTTTCATAGCGCCCCACTGTGGATGAACAAAGCCTAGTAACGCGGTTTGTGTATCAGGATGTTCGATATGCTCTTGCATATCGAGCCCAGCGCCAGAGGTGACGCGTTCCACAGCGCCTGTTTCTTGGTGAAGCTGCGCAAGCAGGTTACCTGCTCGCCAGTAATTGTCTGCGACATTGGCGCCAGATGGTAATTTCCATACGGCGCCCAATATAGCAATTTCGCTACCGTAGCGAACGGTGAGAAATCGCACGGTTGCGAGCCTATCGCCGCATACTTTTTTGATACCCGCTTCGGGTGATATGCGACGCTGGAATATATAGCCGCTTTCATAATGCTCTGCTATTTCTAAGGCAAGGCGTGCCACCGCGATATTCCGACCGTCGCTTGTTTGTACCTCATGCGTTTGAGGCAGCGGCTTTTCGAGCGCAATCGAACCAAGACTATTGAGGCTCTCGACCGGTTTCCCGAAGAGTGGATATGTATCGGCATCGAGTAAAAACGTTTCCAGCATGGTGCGGGTACGCAGTATGAACGGTGCGCCATGTTGTAGCTGCGGCGCGTAGATTGCCCCCATTGGTATCACAGGAAATCCATATGTTTTTAAGTAACTCCACGAAAGCACTTTGTTTTCCGGCACCGCGAGCCAATCGGTACGATAGTTAAGACTGTAGCAAATGTCGCGGTTGCACCTGCGTCCCACGATAGTTTTTTTGTCCTCAGCACCCCAGAGATCTTCATCGAAAAGCCGTAGTGTGAGAAAGTCAGCAGGAGATATTTTTCCCGGCCCTGTTGCAAGACGCGCATAGTCACGCATGATGCGCCAGGTGTTTATGCCGCTAGCCTGCAGGCGCGTGAGAGCAGATAAGAGATGCTCAGGGTTGTTGGCAGCTATATCAGGGCGGTCTGTGGTAAATACCGGCTCATTATATTGAGCAGAAATAGTTGTATCGAGATTTGTACTCATACCATGAATATGAAGCACCATACCACGGCCGTTCCTTTCGTTGCCACGGTAGTGACGCGTGATTTTGAGGGGCAATTTCACCGCACCGGCGTATACTTATGCCATACTATGCTCCAGCATCGATTTTCTTGGAAACATTTTTTACTGCTACTTATAGGCGCATTTCTGATCGCATCGCTTGTGCGATTTTTTATTGCGCAGCCGTTTATTATCGCCGGGCCTTCGATGCAGCCTTCTTTTGCATCAGGCGATTACGTTGTTTTGGACCTCATTTCATACGATTTTCAAAAACCAGCGCGCGGCGACGTAGTGGTATTTCGCTACCCGCTCGATCCTGAATTATTTTACGTAAAGCGGATCGCGGCGCTTCCTGGAGAATGGATCAACGAGCAGACAGGCGCCCTTGTTGCAGCTTCGTCGTCGCTTCCCAATACTCTCAAATTGGCAAAGGACGAATATTTTGTACTCGGCGACAATACGAGCAAGAGCAGTGACTCCCGAGAATGGGGACCACTGCAAACAAAATTCATCATTGGGAAAGTTTTTGTGCGCGTATGGCCGTTGTAAAATAAAAAAGCTACATTATCCACAGAAAGAACGCACGAAGTGCTGCGAACGAGAGTATACTGGCATAAAGAAACGATATGTCTTCATTTCTCGATCGTCTCAAAAAGAAACAAGTTGTCGCAAGCAATACCGATGATGCAAAAGATGCAAAAATTGCATCGCAAGTAGCGAGTGCTCCAGTGCCAGCCGAAACGGCGCTTACTGCAGAGCAGCTTAAGGTAGATATATACAAAGCGAAGGAGGCAATTGTCATTTATGCGCAGGTGAGCGGTGCAAAAATAGATTCTTATGAGGTGCTTATAGAGGGCGACAACGACGTTGTAACCATTACGGGTCAGCGTATACGCCCAAGCGGAGAGAAAATGGATCGATTTTCGACAGAAGGGAAAGAAAAAATTCTCGAAGAGTGTCCGTGGGGTAAATTTTATAGACAAATCATTCTTCCCGCAGAAGTCGATCCATCACTAACAGAAGCAGTCATGACAGACGGCGTATTGGCACTCCTCTTGCCACTCAAGCACTCAAGATCTGCGGGTGTGAAAATTCAAGTGAATGCAATGTAACATCATCGCGGACGCCCTGTATGTATGCGGTCCCTTACTCAAGCGAGCCTAAAATCCGGTGAGAGTTTTTTTTCTCATCTAAAATTAGTCGCTATTTTTTTTGCGTTTTTTTACGTGGTGTTTTTTATTTCGCCTGAAAGGGTCTTTGCTGCTGATTTTTCTTTTTCTCCTGCAAGTGGAACGTATACTGTTGGCAGTACCTTTACCGTACGTATTACTATCTCGCCTGGAGTAGATAGCGTAAACGCTGGGGATGGCGGAATAATGTACGACAAGAACCTCATGGCAATTAGCAGTTTTACCAAAGATGGATCCGTTTTCTCGCTTTGGACATCAGAGCCAAGTCTTAATACGAGCGCAGGCACGCTTTCCTTTAGCGGAGGCACTCCCACAGCCTTTTCTACCAATGGCACCGTGCTTACGCTCAAAATGAAAGCCCTCAAGGTTGGTACCGCGAATATATCTTTTACAAACGGCTCTATTCTCGCCGCAGATGGCAAAGGTACCAATGTGTTTGGTACGAGTACGCCCGCATCATATACCATCACACCAGCGCAGGACGTGGCTCCGGCACCCAATACAGCTTCGAGTGACCCGTCGAGCACAGCAGCGCCTGCGGTGGATACTGGTCCGCCGCCCGCTGCTCCCGTTATCGATTCAACCACCTACCCCAAGGAGGACGCATGGTACGCAACCTCTACGGGTCTTTTTACGTGGGCGCTCCTTCCAGATGTGACAGCCGTGCGTGTCTTGCTTTCACAAACAGCAAGTGCGACTCCTACTATTGCTTTGCAGGGACTGGCTGCATCATCGACGCAAAGAGGTATTCCCGATGGCATCTCGTATTTTTATGTGCAGTATCAGAATGCTTCCGGATGGGGAGATGTCGGCAAACGGAAGGTACAAATAGACACGATTCCTCCCAAAACGTTTGACATCACTCTTAATACGGTAGGAACCAACGGGCCGACGCTCGGGTTTAAAGCCGAGGATGATCGCTCCGGAGTTGATCACTATCAATTGCTCATTGGCAGCTCAAGCGTTGCCACCATCCAGGCCAAAGATATGCCCGATGGAACGTATCCGGTGCCTCCGCAAAATGGAGGAAACCAAGAAGTGACGGTACGAGCTTTCGATATGGCGGGCAATATGACAGAGGAAAAGAAAACACTTAATTTGCCCAAGGTTGATAACCCGAACGCAAAAGATGCCACTACCGCAGCTCCCGCATCGGGCTGGGGTTTTGACCGGATTTTGAGCATCATCCTTGCCATTGTGGTAGGGGCGCTTATCATGTGGATTCGTAATTCGAAAAAAACTACCGAACAGCTGCGACTTGAGCTTCTGAAGCGTATTGCGGAAGCAAATGATAAGAACGACAGAGTGTTTTCGGCCATGCGCGAGGAGTTTGAACAAATGATCAATGACTTTGATCCGAAGCCGCAGCTTACTCCAGAGGAGCGAAAGCTTTTAGAGGGTGTGCGCGAAGTAATCGACCTTGCGGAGGAGTTAGTTTCGAGCAGTATCGACGACTTGAAAAAAATGGTCCGAGGCGGGTCGTAAAATAGGCACTGTTTTCTGCACAAAATAGCTAAAAAGGGGACAAAAAATAGCGAAAAAAATGCTACGATTAAAGGCACACGCGCTCTGCCGGTGTATTCATCATGCCTCGTGTCCGAACATGAAGAAAAAAAAGACTCCGAAACCATGGAGACATACGCTTTTTATCGCGTATATGTTTGTGTTTACGGCGTATTGTTTATGGGAAACATCTCGCTTTGTTCTTGCGTTTAACGAGCAAAAACGCGTGCATATATTTCCTACCGCGGTTGTTGCCGATGGGTGGGATAATCCGAATGCGGCGCTGACACAGGAGCTTGGAGCGCAAGCGCCCGCAACAAGTTTTACGCAAGATAATGCTGCGTATGTGATTCTTGCCGCAGAAGCGTCCGTAAGCGCCAGTACGACGGACTCCACTATTGCCGCGATGGATGTAGCGGCAGGAACAACTACGGTCGGTACATCGTCGCCACCGAATAATCTTTTGGAAACCGCAACATCAACTAATGAGAACAGCACGAGCTCTCCTGTGGTTGCGCCTCGAGAGGGAACATCGACAACGAAAACCATTTCGCCGATTGTGCCTGTCACGACGTCTAGCGCCACAACGACCGAAAGCATGCGCGATAGAGGTATCCGCGAATCGAATCGATTTTTCGGATCTGTGGCGGCGCTTTTTTCAAAATTTGTATCGATTGCCTATGCCGCCACCACGAGCGAAGCAACTTCTTCTGTGGTTTCTGACCCTACATCCACGCCTCCTATTATTTTTCCTGCAGCTGCTGTTGCGAGCTCGAGTACGACAGACGTGATTGCGCAAAGCGCATCAAGTACGCCGCCGCAAGTTTCCGCAGATACCCCCACCTGTGTCGTACAAGGGCAGACATGTCACACTATGGAATTTTCCGGCTTTGCAATAAGCGGCGCCGTCACGCAAAAACAATTTCAAGGCGCGGAGCTCAAAATTTCTCTTTCAAGTCTTACGCCAGACAATGCTCTTAATGGCGGAAAGCTTGAAGTACGCTACTACCACAGCGGCTCTTGGCGAAGCGCGGGAGACATTTATCTTAGTCATGAGGTCTCGAACAGCACCAATGGCGGCTATTTCACCACCACGCTTACTGATATCCAGTCATGGAATGATCTTTCCGACGTGAAAGTGGTAGTCGAATACGTGCGCGATGGCATGACCACCCCTGCGAATGTCTATGTAGACGCCGTGTGGATAGACACTATGTATACGGAGCGCATCCAAGATGTGCTTGCTGGAACTGTCTCGAATGATCTTTCAGGTGTACCGAGTAACGTGACGCAAAATTTGCAAAGCGGCGGGACAGGCGAAGCAGATTTGGTAGAGGATGACGGTACGCTCATCGCATTCCCTTTTCTTGATGATATGCATGACACGCTCACCGTTCGGGCCAACAAAGAAACATATCCTTCGCCCGGTCCAGGGAAGCCCCAAGACATATTCATAAGTATTACCAATACCACGAGCGCTCCTGATTCATTTCATCTTGCCGCGGCGTTTCCCGGTGGTAAAGGCACTGTACAGCAGGTGTCGCAATATCTTCGCAACGTTCCGGAGGCCTCATCGACGCCGGTGTACCAAGACATTACCTATTCATGCGAAGGTATTTGGCGCGCAGCAAGTACCACGGTTGCGCTTAGCGCCACTTCTTCGATCGCTACTTCGAGTGCGCCGTATTCGTGCCAGGCGCCCGCGGAAACACAGCTTTGCGCGTCATTGAGCGGCAACGGCATAAATTGCAATGTCAGTAATGCGCTGGTCGGCTTTGCCACAAGTACGGTGTATGCGAGCGCATGGGTTGAAATTCCTCTTGCGACCTCGAGCAAGGCCGATGCGAGCATTGCGAGCAATATGCCTCCTGGGTATTTGGCAAACGCTACGTCGCACGATGCCATTTCTATATTGCCCGGACAGACTTTGTATTTCAAGCTTTCGCTTGCAACCATGGATGCCGAGATGCAGCGATTTTTCATCGCAGCTTCCGGAGCTTCTTATGGCGACATGGATTCGCTGCATCTTTCAACGAGCGATGCTCTTCATCAAGGGATCAATACTCAGCAAACGGATTCGCTCGTGCAGCCGCAACTCAACGAGCAGTTATCCACGGGCTCGGATTTTTCGGTCGATCAATTACCCGCTTTCCATTTCAAGTGGAAGACACAGCAAAGTTTATTCACGCGCCTCAAAGGCATCCTCGGTGGCTCGTCGGCGCCGTATCAAATTAAGAGGGCACGACTGATGCATGCCGATGGAAGCACTGAGCACGTACCGGTTGATATCACCTATGGTGCAAATGATGAGTGGACATTACAGCTTGAAAAAACTCCGCGCGCATTTCGCCCCGGAAAATACACCATAGATCTCACTATCACGGAAGGCGGAAGCACCTACACCGACAGTGTGCAATTTTATTGGGGAGTCTTGGCGATGAACACCGATAAGTCGGTATACGCACCAGGCGATACCGCTCACATGAGTATTGCCGCGCTCGACGATAATGGAAACACGCAGTGTGATGCACTCCTCACGCTCAAGGTTACCGCGCCCGACGGCACCACGGCCAATGTGCCGGTTTCCTCGGGCGGCGGCTGTGGTCATAACAACGTCACCACGCTCCTGGACTTTGTTGCGGACGTGCCCACGAGCGTGGTGGGCAGCTACAGCGCAACACTCTCGCATGTGGACGCAAGTGGCGCCATTATTAATCAAACAACGGAGAATTTCACCGTGCAAAAAGATGCTCCGTATGTAGTATCGCGCACCGGACCTACCCGTATCTATCCCGTATCTGCCTATTCGATGCAGCTTTCAGTTTACAGTAAAGACGGTTTTAGCGGAGATGTGAACGAGGTATTGCCCGAAGGGTTCACT
>JAYTRG010000059.1:0-9917 GCA_043746305.1 Candidatus Parcubacteria bacterium | reverse complement strand
CCCGCAACCAACCCGGGCACAACTATTTTGTTTACTCGGAGATGGACATCGCGCTTTTTTCCATTATATTTCCGGTAGGAAACCCATTGAGGGAGATATCGGGATGACACAGCAAACGATCGACCTGCCAGCAAGACCGGAAAACTGGGCTTCATGGCTGCTCAAGGGCCTGACGGATTATGTCGACGAGCCTCTGAAGAAAAGTTTCGATGCGGTACGTATTACTGATGCGGACATTCTGATAGTCCGTATGGTTGATCCTCGCAGCGGGACGGTATACCAAGACATTGTGGAAGGTGTGTACAACAAGCTCATGGAGCCAGGTCGCTCACTGTTCCGGCAAGGGTTGGTGCTTGCAGTTGCACAAGTTGGCAACCAACAGCCAATGTCTGAAAATCAGGGGCTATTCGCACATCTGCTCTTTCTTGCACGCTACATCAAGGAACACGGAGTGGTTGCAGTTCTCAGTCAGCTCGAGAGAAGCAGGTTGTTCGGCAAAAACAAACAAGCACTGCACGATGCCTATGAAGCGGTGTTGAGTCTTTCGCAGGTAGGCGACGCGCCACTGCTATTGGCGCTCACTAGCGCTGCCGGCGTCGATCCGAATATTGTGCTGATGTTTCAGTTGGCCAAGATAGATCCAGATCGATTCGATTATTACATGGACGAATTCGGTGCGACAATATATTCCCACGTCCGCGAGTGGACCGCCGGCCTGCGGACTCTTAACGCGACAAGCCTCCGCAGACACATCGGGGATGAACGATTGGCGGAACTCGCTAGCTCCCGCAAAGAGCATTGGGAGTGGCTGCTCGAAAAAACGGCGTAGTGTTGGCTGGACACAACGTCAAGACCGCCGCGGGCACGGCCTGCGGCGGTTTCACTTTTTACTTTTGTATATACGGCAAAAGTGCCATAAAGCGGGCGCGCTTGATAGCAGCTTCCACCGCACGCTGTTGTCTAGCGGTAAGGCCAGTGCGCTTGCGGCTCATGATACGGCCGTGCGGATTCACAAACTGCTTCAAAAGCTCCACATCTTTGTAGTCTACGTGTCGTATATCGTTTTGAGTTAAAATATTAGCCATACTTTCTTTTTTGTTATTTGTTTGATACTTTTCCTAACTTACTAGAACGTCCTCTTATATTATCCCCTTCTAGAAGGGGATGTCGTCTGGATTTATATCATCCTTCGGGTAATCAATGCCTACCCCCCCTCCCATCCCTTCCTCTTGAGGGGTTTCTTGTCGACCTCCTGCTTGAACGCCGCCCTGACCGCCACTGCGGGGGCCGAACTGGACGCGCTCTGCAACAATCTCGGTGCGGTATTTCTTCTCACCATCCTTTCCTTCCCAACTGCGATTCTGGATGCGCCCTTCAATAAAGACCGAGCTTCCCTTCTTGAGATACTGCGCTGTCGTATCTGCCTGGCGACCAAAAACGACGACGTTGTGAAATTCTGTTTGCTCCTGCTTTTTGCCATCTTTGTCGCGAAACACACGATTGGTAGCAACGCCAAAAGAGCATACGTTCATGCCACTTGGCATGGCACGGAGCTCCGGATCGCGAGTGAGATTGCCAAAGATTAACGCCTTGTTGAGATACATATACGTACTATACCAATATTATTCCGCAGTAAGATCTTCGATGGCCTTTTCGAGCTCTTCTTCGGAAACGGGGGCGGCACTCTCCTCTTTGCGCGGCGCTGAACGAATCACATCGCCTCGGCGCACTTCACGCACACTTCCCGCCTTAAACCTGGCGCGGGTTTCCTCGCGGACAGTCCTAAACAAAACCGAGCGCATCACATCGCCCGTTGTCGCAAGGCTTTTTTCTAATGTCTTAGTTACTTCCACAGGAGCTTCGAATTTAATCCAGCCAAAATAACTGCGATCGTAGTCGACACGCTTGCCATGTTCCTGTACTGATATGTTTTGTGCGAGTCGCTGCAATGCAGGTGCTCCTTCAGAAATGAGTTTACCCCCCGTTTTCTCTATGAGCGCGCGTATTTGTGCAACAACGCCATCCAGCTCATCTTCTTTTTTAGAGGGCACTATGTGATACCCCACCTCATAGACGCGCATAAGCGAATCGCTCTCAGTGCTTTCAACTGTGGCTATGGTTTCGGTCTCTGTCATACGTCGGGGCACTGTAGCACAGCGAAAAAACGGCCGCAACCCTTCGCATACTTGCTAGAGCGGGAGCTTAAAGAGACGCTGCGCATTACTGAGAAGCTGTGCGCGGACAATTTCTAGCTGCTCACCTCGTATTTCGGCTATACGCTGCACTACGAGCGGTATGTGCATGCTCTCGTTGCGCTTCCCTCGGAACGGAACGGGGGTTATGTATGGTGCATCGGTTTCCGAAAGGAGCATGCGTAATGGAGTGTTTTTTACAACCTCGTCGTAATCGTGGGTAAATGTGAGTACACCCGTAAAGCTGAGTGTAAAGCCAAGGTCGAGAAATCGCTTCGCAACCGCCCAGTCGCCAGCAAAAAAATGAATGTCCCCCGGTACCTTTGCGTACTGCTTGAGCAGAGCTATGGCATCATCATACGCATTTCTGATGTGACACATGAGTGGTTTTCCCAGCTCGTTGGCCAGTTCGATTTGGCCGATAAATGCCTCAAATTGCTTGTCCTTGGTGCTCTCGTCGATGCGGTAGTAGTCGAGCCCGCACTCCCCTATTGCTACAACCTTGGCGGAGCGGCCAAGCTTAAGGTAAGCAGTTTTGTCAAACTGCTCTCCTCGCGACGTAAACTCTTTGTTTCCCTCCCCCAACTCTTTAGAATCATGGTGACTTTTGGAAGTATGGATAGGGTGAAGACCAACAGAGGCCCAGAGTCCCGCATGCGCCTCGGCAAGCGCAACCGCCGCCGCCGAAGTGTCGAGCTGTGTTCCCACCACATTCATTCCCACGCCCGCATCGAGTGAGCGTGTAATCGTTGCTTCTCTATCGTCGTCGTAAGCAACAAACTGTGGATGAGTATGCGCGTCGAAATACTCCATATATTATTCTTTACGTGGAAACAGATTCACTGGCTTCTTGTTGGCCAATATTGCCTCCTTCAGAATCTCATTGGTATGCGGCATGATAGGTGCAAGCATGCGAGCGATAAGATATAGCTCGAGCGCGAGCTCGGCGATAAGAAGTTTTCCAGTTTCAAGATCTACTTTTACCACCTTAAATGGCTCGGTCTCCGTTATTTTTTGATTAAGCGTAGCAATACGGCGCCAGACGCTCTCTGTAGCAAGTGCGTAGTCAAATTGCTCAATGGCGATCGTGTATTCCTCTAGTAACCCTAAAGCTGGTCGCTGAATGGGCTGCTCTAGATACTTTTCTGCAAGTGTCATGATGCGCGCAGCAAGATTTCCAATGCCATTTGCCAAATCTGCATTATACAATTCCTTAAAGCGCTCCATGGTCACATCGGTATCCTCAAACGGCGAGACGTGACGCGAGAGAAAATAACGCAGCGCATCAACTCCGTACTCGTTTACTATGGCGAGCGGGTCGATGACATTACCAAGGCTTTTCGACATCTTTTGCCCGCCGGAGGTGATGAAGCCGTGATACACCACCTTCTGCGTGGTCGGAAGGTTCGCACTCATGAGTATTGCTTGCCACATGATGCTCTGAAATCGCACCTGGTCTTTTCCTGCCATCTGTACAGTCTCGCCATCCACCCAAAATTTTTTAAAGTTCCCATTTTTATTCGGCCAATCGAGCGTTGATATGTAATTGGTGAGGGCATCAAACCAAACATATATAACCTGCGTATCATCGTCTGGTACCGAAATCCCCCACGGTAAACGCTTCTTTTCGCGGGATATGCTGAAATCTTCGAGTCCTCGCAACACAAACTGCAAGGCTTCCTGCCTACGCCATTCGGGCAAAATTACACCATCTTGTGAAAGATACGCGGTGAGCTTTTCTTGATATGCGCTCAACCTGAAAAAATAATTTTCTTCCTCAATTTCTATTGGATCCATGTTGGGGTGATTGGGGCACTTGCCGTCCACGATGTCGCTCTCTTTTAGAAACATCTCATCGCCCACGCAGTACAGCCCCTTGTACTTTTTTTTGTAAATATCGCCCTGCAAAAGACATCGTCGCCATATCTCCTGCGCTGCCACCACATGCTTATCATCGGTTGTGCGAATAAAGTGGAGATTGTCTGAAAGTCCAAGCGCACCTTTAAGAGACTGGAACTTTGCTGCGTATTCATCTACGTATGCTTGTACCTCCTTTCCCGTGTCACGCGCTTTTTGCCAAATTTTGAGACCATGCTCGTCAGAGCCAGTATTAAAAAAAACGTCGTCACCCATACGAGTGCGGTAACGAGCGTAGATATCGGCATGCACTATTTCAAGCGCAAATCCGATGTGCGGATCTGCATTCACGTACGGCAATGTCGTCGTAAGGTAGAGCGACTTTTTCATGACTACGACGAACGCTTTGACGGCAACTCTCGCGCCTCATAATCGCGCGCGAGCTCACGCAAGGTTGCCGCGATAGGAACAGATAAAATAATTCCCAAAAAACCCCATAACTGCGCTCCAATTATGAGCGCAAGAATTACCAAAAGTGGCGGGATACCCACGATACGGGTTACCACCAGCGGGTAAATAAGGTTGCTTTCAAACTGCTGCGCGATGGTATAGAAGGCCAAAATAATAAGCCCGAGCGATACACCTCCTGCAGCAAACGCAACGGCAACCGCGGTCGCTCCTGCAAAAATAATGCCGAACACTGGAATAAGCTCGGCAAACGCCGTGATTACCGCGAGCACTAGCGCGTGCGGCACGCCAAATATAACGAGTCCAAGGTATACCAATACTCCCATTAACAACCCCAGTAGTATTTGTCCTTGCATCCAGAGTCCTATTTTGTGCTGCGAGCGGCGCCAAAGGTTTAATACATAACTCTGGTAGCCGCGTGGGGTAATAAGCCGGAGGAAGTCGTCGACTCCCGTATCAATAACGGCAAAATAAAACGAAAACACGAGAATGATCAGGAAGCTAAAGATGCCGCCAAAGATTGCGGCGACGGCGGCAAACGGTGCCGTAGCCAAACTCTGCAGATCTAGCGCGCGCAATAAATCTGCCTGCGAAACCGCAGTATGCGAAAAATCAATGAGGTTTCCATATTGCGCGAGCGTACCAGAACGGGTCACCGACTGAATGTATTGAGGAATCGAGGATATAAAGTTTGCAAAATCACCAATCACGACGGGTAGAAAGAAATAAAACATGATTCCGAGGCTCGAAAGGAGCACAAGATAGACGATGAGCACCGAAAGCACTCTCGGTAGTTTCATTTTTACCAATTTACGCACGCCAGGCTCTATGGCGGAGGCGATGACGATAGCAGTAAGAACGATGAGCACAGTATCTCGGATAGCGTATATAAGGGCTGCAATCGCAACAATGAGGAGCATTTTAACGAGCGTCCCAGCAGTTATGGTGATGTTTACAGACCTATCTTCCATGGGCCTATCGTAGCACACAGTAAGCACACTACTGCTTTAAGGTGGAGCTTAGACGAGCCAGGCAGGTACGTTTGCAATCATCTCGCGTACCTGCTCCCCTGAGTCTCGGTTTCGCACGGTTACGGTCTCATTTTCGAGCGTATCAAAGTCGATGGTGATGCACATTGGCGTTCCTATTTCATCTTGCCGACGATAACGCTTTCCTATGTTGCCGTTGTCGTCCCACATAATGCGCGGCTCGAGTTTTTTCAGTGTTTGGTAGACCTCGCGAGCTTTAGCGACTAGTTCAGGTTTGTTTTTAAGGAGCGGAAATACGGCAGCCTTGATAGGCGCAACTGCCTTGTTGAATTTGAGATACGTACGAGTTTCGCCACCCATCGCATCCTCCGTATACGCAGATGTGAGGAGCGCGAGAATGGCGCGATCGAGTCCAAAAGACGGCTCTATAACGTGCGGAATAAACCGTTCGCCCGTTTTCTCTTCGAAATAAGAAAGATCGACACTCGAAGCCTGTGTATGCGCCAAAAGATCGAAATCTGTTCGGTAGGCCAGCCCAAAAAGTTCCTTGCGCCCAAACGGGAATTCGAATTCAAAGTCGATTGTCCTTTTTGAGTAATGCGCCCTGTCTTGCGCGGCAACTTCGAGCTCGCTCACTCCCTCGCGCACTATTCCTATGGCATCGATAAATTCATGGACAAAACGGCGCCACGCAAGAAAGCTCGGCTCCCATTCATTGGGGCGGACAAAGTACTCAATTTCCATTTGCTCGAATTCACGCGAACGAAAGATAAAATCGCGCGGCGCTATCTCATTGCGAAAGGCCTTCCCTATTTGCGCCATACCAAAGGGAAGCTTGGGGTGAAAACTATCTACAATATTTTTGAAATTAACAAAAATGCCGCCAGCGGTTTCGGGCCGCAGATACGAAACAGCACTTGCGTCTTCGGTGGCTCCCGCATGCGTCTTAAACATCATATTAAACTGACGGACCTCGCCAAAGGCGCCGCCGCATTCAGAACACCTATCTCTTTCAACTTGATCCGCCCGAAAGCGTCGCTTACACGTACCACACTCTACCAGCGGGTCTGAAAAACCACTTACATGCCCGCTCGCTTCCCACGCTCTCGGGTTCATAAGAATAGCAGCGTCGATGCCGTACATGTCGTCGCGCTCCTGAACAAACATGCGCCACCAAAGATTCTTGATATTGTTTTTGAGCTCTACGCCAAGCGGCCCATAGTCCCAAGTACCGGAGAGGCCGCCGTAAATTTCGCTTCCTGCATAGATAAAGCCTCTGCGCTTCGCAAGCGATACTATTTTTTCCATTCGAGCGTCAGCCATAAAGCCAGTGTAGCGCAGGCACCTTTGAATACGAAATTAGTTACAGGAGGCGGCTGTTCCTACCGCGCCCGATGAGACGACCTTCGCGCACACCGACGAAAACCCAGGATCGCCCGTGACACTCGTCGTTACGTCTGATGCCTTCCGCAGTACACTTTGTCCAGTGAGCGAATCAACTCCCGTGAGCTTAATGTTTTGGAGGAGAGTGGGGATTGATCCAATTTGAGAGGTCGAGGGAGTGAGTCCCAGCTCTATCACCACTCGCCGCGGCGGCGCGCCGTTGAGCCCAGCTCCGGCGGCTATGTCGCCGACATTCCACGAGAATTGCCCGGTCGTAACGTTGAAACTCACCTTCTCCGATTGCGGGAGGTAGTGATTGCCCACGAGACGCACGTATGGTGGGAGGTCTGCCGTAACAGCCGCGCCATTGATGGTATTTGTGGTATTGGTAATTGAAAGCACAACTGCGTATAGCGTTTCCTGCTCCGCTTTTGGCGGCATATTGCCGCTCACGCCAAAAGGATTCGTAAAATAGAGTCCTTGACTAAAGATTTGCAGGTCGCTTGCGACCGTTACTTTTTGCGTGATGGCAGATTGCAAGTTTTGCGGCACTCCTGATTGGCCCAGCCGTGAACCAGCAGCATTGACCGAAATTACGATGGCCGGATTCTGTATGCCTACAAGCGCGGTGGATGTGGGGATGAGGAAATTAAAAGTAAGTCGTCCGCTTCCGCCGGCAGGAATCGCCGCGAGCTCGCCTTGCGTGGTTGTCTTGTCCCACAAAACAACGTTATCCGTTGAGCGATAAAATCCATTTTCGCTTTGTATGGTTTGGCCATTAATCGAAAGGCCGGAGAGTTTTGCAACCACAACCGCATTGTCGATTTCGGTAGTAAGGTTATTTTTGTAGTTGACCGCAACGGTTACGAGCTGTCCTGGCGCCACCACTACCCCCTTTGTGCTCGAGGCATCGTCAACGGTAAGGGCAAGATTTAGGAATGGCTCGGCCACGGTAACAGGCAAGTCGACGTCTGAGAGGTCATTGATGGCACTTGTAGAAGTCGCTCCCATCGGCGTCCCGGCTGCAAAGTGAAAATTTTTGCTCTCATTGGTTTCCCCTACAAGCATACCTTGAATGCTGATAGTTTTGCGCTCTCCTGGCATGAGAGAGCCGAGTTGCCACAGGCCGCTTGATGCCGCTGCAGGGTCTACGGTTGAAGGCGTAAAGCCAAACGGATAGTTGGCTTGTACCACCACTTGCGGAATCGGCTGGCTCGAATTGGAGCTTATCGTGAGCGTTATTTGCATCGGCTGACCGCTCACCGTTTCGGCATTCCCATCCACAGCAATGGAGATTGGCGATGAACTGTAGGTAAAACCGTAATTTGAAGAAGCGGTAAAGGTGGAATTGGACCCAGCGAGCTGATACTGCACCTGCACTCCCACGCTCGCGTGCGAACCAGCGCTCCCTTCATACACTGCGGGGAGCTTAATCACGGCCGTTCCGCCGGATGGAATACTACCGAGAGATACGCGGCACGAGTCGATAGCGCAGCTCGAAGGATCAAGACGCGTCCCCAAGGGAAAAGTGGCAACGAGATCGGCTACCTGGAGCGCATCGTGATTGCGATTGGTAACCGTTACTTCCAAATTTACCGGCTCGCCTCCCGCAATCTGCACCGGCCCCGTAATCACAATATCGATATTGCGAGCTGAGATTGAAGAAAATCCACCAAAGTAAAGATAGTATATGAAAAACGCGACCGAGCCGAGGAAGAAAACCATTGCGGCACCAAACACCCATTTAAGTATGGGCAGCGTACGGGAGCGCACCGGAAGCATTATGCGCTGAAGCGGCGGCTCGCGCAGATCAGTCGCGTCGCTTTGATGCTGCCAGTCGTTTGCAACTTCAGGCTCAGGAAAGTCGAGTTCGTGTCTTGCGCGCGGCTTGATGTCGTCGGAGTATTTGCGTGAATATATTGCACTCTTGAGGCGTTGTATTCCTTCATCCTCGTTACGAGCGGGAGGCATCTGTGAATTATACCGCGCAAAATCACTAGAGGGTCAACCTAAACACATCAGTCTCCTTTTTTGTAAACCCGAGTTTTTCGTAGAGATGATGCGCTGCAACTCGATCAGGGCGGCTGGTGAGACTCAATGTTTTCAAACCGTTCGCTCTTGCATATTCGATAAGCGAGTTCATGATTCTTTCCCCGAGATGCTGACCTCGGTATGCGCTATCGACAACAACGTCCTCAATAATTCCAACCCGCTTACAGAATTTAGGAAGTATATAGAGCGTGGCCATGCCGACAATTCGAGTACCATCCATGGCGACCACGAGTGCAGCGCTGTCGCTTCCAACAAGAGTGGCTAACTCTTCGAGCGATGCCTCGAATTCAGTCTCGTCATTGGTATGAGTTCGAAGCTGCGGCAAAAGCACATTGATATCTGTAATGGCCTTCTGAGTTGCTTCCTTTAGCTCTGTAATCTCTATCATTTTTCAAGAGTATCCTCCATTGCGTGATATCACAAGGTACCTAGAGTTGAGTCTCGGCAATGGCTTTGTTTATGGAAGAGAGTAATTTATTTTCCGAATTTTTTGCACCTTCAATTTCGGGCAGGGCAAATGAGGTGTGGGTAAAGAGCAGCGTCTCAAATCCTTCGACCGAGAGGTAGCCGAGCGCATACAGCATCCGTGCGACGCACACTACTTCAACTGTGGCCGCCATCTCCTTTGGAGCACTCCGTAACGCCTCTTGCGCGTTCGCCAGCGTATCAAAGAGGTATGTGTTTTCGCCTTCGCCACGCACCAAGCGGAGCATCAGAAGCGATATTCGAGCAAAAGTACTCGCGCCAGGCGCGGTGCCAGCGAGAAGATTCGGACGCGATGCGCCAGCGATGCGCCAGCCATTTTTCCCCCGCACCAATCCCACCTGCACACAGGATCCTCGCTGCAACGCAAACCGCATGAGCGAGCTCTCTTTGCGCACTCCCGAGGCCCTCGCCCAAACCAAACCAAAATCCCGCGTATAGAGCGCGAACGCCCTATCAGCCTCGCCGCGTTCGCGGCTCTCTAGCACGAGCG
>JAYTRG010000058.1:0-4548 GCA_043746305.1 Candidatus Parcubacteria bacterium | reverse complement strand
ATGTCACAAAAAAGCCAGGTAATCCGCACAGACTTACTTGAAATCCCATCTCTCGGCCGAGCAACGCAAGGTGTCCGCGTGATGAAGCTTCGCGAGGGTGATTCACTGGCGTCGTTTGTCGTATTTGAATCGGATTCTGAAGCGGAATAATTGCGCTCTTGAGTTCGGGCTAGTGTTGATATCGATACAAGCGTGAGCTTTTGGCGCGGTATACTTACCCGTATGCAGGCTATTGGCTTCGCGCATCCAAAACGAACAGTAGAAGCTTTGTCTATAGCGAGAGGCTCTGCTGTTGCCGACTTTGGTGCGGGCAGTGGCCACTACGCGCTTTCCCTTGCGGAGGAGGTGGGTGCCGATGGCACGGTCTATGCAATCGACGTACAGGTTGATTTACTGAGCCGGATCAAGAATGAGGCGCACCGCAAAGGATATAAAAATATACACTGCATTCACGGCGATATCGAAAGAATGAGCGGTTCAAAGTTGCGCGCCCGCAGCGTCGATGTTGTCGTCATGTCCAATGTTTTGTTTCAATTGTCGGAGCCGCTCAATGCGTTTAGTGAAGCGAGGCGCATTCTTAAGCTGGATGGTCGCTTGGTGGTCATTGATTGGGTTATTAGTGGCGCGTCAGGGCGCCTTGGTCCTGCAAAGGATACGCACTATAGCAAGCAAAAAGCCCTTGCTGACGCTCGGGCAAGTCATTTTGAGTACGTTGGAGAATTTGATGCCGGAGAACATCATTATGGCCTCGTCTGCATACCAGTATGAAATTTTCTATATTTCAAATGCTCATGCTTGCCGCCTTTGGCGCACTGGCGGTCGCTGGCATCATTATTTTTGCAATTGGTGCAAGCGGAGCGCAAAGCGGTGCCACCGTGGGCAACGTCACCATATGGGGTACTCTTGATAAGAGTGCTTTCGACACAGCTCTTTCCCAAATTATACAGCAGGATCAGTCGCTCTCCGGCGTAAGTTATGTGCAAAAAAATGCAGCAACATTCAATCAATCGCTGGCAAACGCCATAGCCGAGCAAAAGGGACCTGATCTCTACGTTATATCTTCGGACGATGCTATGGTAAACGCGAACCGCGTATTTCCGATTCCATACACTTCGATTACGCAGCAGCAGTTCAAAGACGTATTCGTATCTGCAGCAAATCCATTTCTTGGTGCCAAGGGCGTTATTGCCTTACCGTTCGTGGTAGATCCGCTTGTACTGTACTGGAACCGAGATCTTCTTGCAGGGGCGGGAATTGCGCAGCCACCCACATTGTGGGATCAGGTGCCTGCGATGGTACAAACAATGACGGTGAAAGATACGACTGGCTCGGTGCAAAAGAGCGGAATTGCCTTTGGCACCTATAGCAACGTAGAAGACGCGAAGGCAATAGTTTCGATGCTTGTTATGCAGGCGGCAAATGTGGGGAGGTCGGTCGCAAACCCAATCACCGGGTTTGATCCACAGGGCAATTTCATTTCTGCGCTCAATAATGCATACGGTGCCTCCTCTCCTCCGGCGATTGACGCTCTTGGATTTTATACTGAATTCGCAAACCCAGCTCAAACTGATTACTCGTGGAACGGATCTTTTACGAGTGCCCGAACTTCTTTCGCGCAGGGGCAAGTCGCCTTGTATGTAGGCTTTGCAAGCGAAAATTCGCTTATTGGAAGCACTAATCCTAACCTCAGCTACTCAGAGCAGTTCGTTCCTCAGCTGGCACATTCCTCGCGCCTCATTACCTTTGGTCGTGCGTACGGCTTTGCGATCCCACTCAATTCAAAAAACCCATCTGGCGCGCTTCTTGCAGCCGAAAAGTTGGATACAGCATCTACAACGGTAGCGTTTGCTAACGCGCTTGGAATGGCATCCGCCAAACGATTGTCGTTAAGTGGGCAAACAGGCGATCAGCAACTGGTAAATCAAGCGGCGCTTGCCGCTTGGAATTGGAGCGATCCCGACCCGAGCGCGACAGGAGTCATTTTTCAAGCTATGATCGACTCGGTTGGAAGCGGCGCCAAAACGCTTACCGACGCGGTTTCACTCGCGGACCAGCAGCTGCTCCACACAATAGGACAATGAAAAAAATCATTACTTTCGCAAAACGTTACGGCGCCTCTGTGGCCATAATTTTTCTTGCATTGCCACAGTTTGTGGTGGCGCAGCAAAATTGCCCGCCCGGCGGAAGCTGCTTAAATAACCCGCTTGGTTATACCTCTGTCACGCAATTCGTGGCCTCTGCACTCCGTGCGTTCGTTTACATCTCGCTCCCTATCCTTGCGGTGTTTATCGTTCTTGCCGGATTTCGGTTCATTCTCGCGCGAGGAAAACCCGAGGCACTCGTTCTTGCCAAATGGAATTTTGCCTACGTACTTATCGGAACCACTCTTATCTTGGGCGCTTGGGTGTTTGCCAACCTCATAGGTGCGACAATCACTTCCATCTCAACCCCGTAGTATGAAACATGCGTTCGCCGCTACAGTTTTGATACTCGTGCCTGGAGTAGCGAGCGCCGCGAGTATTGCAGGGTCGCAATGCGGAAGCGTTTTGTCTAGTTTTGCGTGCTTGGCACAGGGACTAGGTAACCTTTTGACCACGGGTACGGCGGCGCTCGTGGGCGTCGCGCTCGTAATTTATTTTTGGGGAGTTGTGCAAAAAGTATGGTTGTCGGAAGAGGGAAATGCGAAGAGTATGCAAACGCTCCGAACGCAACTCCTGTGGGGCTTGCTTGCATTGTTTGTCATACTCTCTATTTGGGGACTGCTCTCGCTTTTTGGTAATTTCCTTTTTGGGACCAACAATTTCAATAGCCTTTACTAAACTATATGCCAACAGCCACGCAGCTCCTCTCGTATTTCAACCTCTTCGCGGGAGTGTTGCTCGTTGCCTCTTTCATATTTTTTTTTGGCGGATTCGCAATGTATCTGGTGCGCCTCGGTACCTGGCCTACGTACAGAGAGGAGGCCGTGGGCTACATGAAGTGGGGGGTTGCCATTTTGTTTAGTTTGGTAGTGCTGCTCGCGGTCCAGAAGTTTTTGCTCGCACATCTCAATGTCTTCTTCATCATACTGGCGCTCATCGTTGCTGGAATTGTTGTTTGGGCATTTATTCCAGGCGAGAATAATACGCCCGAAAAGAAGCCTGGTGCCCATTAACCTTATCCACAGGTCGTCCCGCATGCTCCTTGTGATTTTAGAGAAAGTCGGTACCATTTGAGTACTTACGGGCCTAATATACTTTTATGCGTAATTTTTCACGTTCTGCTTCAATTGCGTTCCTCTCGCTCTTTGTACCGTTTATAGCAAGCGCTCAGACTATAACAAGTCTCACAACATTGGTTTCAGCGCTCGTAAACTATGCGCTTGGATTAATGATAGGTCTTGCTATTTTAGGATTTGGGTACGGTATTCTTAAATACTTTTTCATAGGGGCGGGGTCACCTGAGGCGAAAAAAAGTGCGACAAAGTATATGCTTAACGGCATTATCGCGATTGCCGTCCTTCTTTCAATTTATGGATTAGTTAGATTGCTCCAAAACACTTTTGGTGTAGGTAATAACGCAACGATTCCTCCCCCGAGCATTGGACAGCTCCAAATTTCTCAGAACTAATTGAACAGGTTTTGCTAAAACAGTTCTCTGTATAGAAGAGCATCGGCTATCTACAAAGGCGCTTCAGCGGTAAAATTACAATGGGAACAGCACAAACGATAATTAATAAGTTTGTCTCGGTTCTCATTAATCCGATTATTTACGTGTTGTTTGCCGCCGGTCTATTTCTATTTGTTTACGGGGTTGTTGAGTTTTTGAATGAGTTACGAAAGGGAGGTAACTCGAAAATGAAAGAGGGAAAGGATCACATGCTGTGGGGCCTACTCGGGCTTTTTATCATGGTAGGGGTATTTGGCATTATCCACCTCATAAGCAATACATTCGGCCTCGGACTTGGTACGCACGGTTCATATAATCCGGATATGTCGCTCTTTAACGCTATCGGGAGCACTATTCATCAATAGCACTTCTCTACGCTACTGCTCGAGACATTGTTCCTTCATCTGGTGGGTAGAGGGAGACTCGAACTCCCAAGGATTGCTCCACATGGTCCTAAGCCATGCGCGTATACCAATTCCGCCATCTACCCTCGAAAAGAATCCTATCGTACTACCTCTACATCGTCACGGATATTTTACTCGCCATTGCTTGTAAAATTCCGCGACCCCGACTCGCGGTCGGGCGTACTCGCCCGACATCGCTCCGTCTCGGATACGTTCAAAAAAATATGAAGCAGTTCATGTTTTTTAGCCGTATCCGCCCAGTAGGGATCGAACCTACGACCTTACGCTTAAGAGGCGTCTGCTCTACCAGCTGAGCTATGGGCGGTCTCGATGATTCTACATGAATTAAACTTTTTGAGCATGCCGGGAGAGAGACTCGAACTCTCACAACCTTTTAATGGGTTCGAGGATTTTAAGTCCTCTGCGTCTACCATTCCGCCATCCCGGCACAAGCATAACTATATCTTACGTGAGGCCACAGTGGGAGTTGCACCCA
>JAYTRG010000057.1:0-8059 GCA_043746305.1 Candidatus Parcubacteria bacterium | reverse complement strand
GGCAATCATGGTTTTTTTGTGGTTGTTGAGGTTGCAATCTCAAGCTGAGCAAGCGCCTGAACTACCGTTTGGTCACCCGGGTTTAGAGAGAGAACCTTTTGCATAGCCTCAATTGCGGCGGAGGATTGTCCACTTCGCTCTAAGCTGAGCGAGAGCAAGAAGTACGCATTGGAGTAGTCGCTCTGCAAAGAAATCGCCTTCTGAAGCACACTGATTGCGTCAGCGTAGTCATTTTGAGCATACAAAATTGTCCCGAGATTGTACCAACCTATGGGGTCGTTCTCTGCAAGCGAGATCGCCTTCTGCGCATCGGCTATTGCGTCTTGGCTCTCACCCAGTATTTCCTTTGCCTGCGAGCGTAAGTAATATCCCGATGCAAGATCAGGCTTGAGACCGAGCGCAGCATTGAGGTAAGCAACCGCCGATGTTGCATCACCAAGCGTGAGTGTAAGATATGCCGCATTCAGCAGCGGGACGGGATTGGTGGGGTTTACGGCTGCTGCCTTTTTGAATGCACCGAGCGCATGTTGGGACGCGCCGGAAATTCCAATGTTCGCCAATTGCTGATACAGCGCTGCAAGCGCGAGCCAATTTTGATAATCCTTTGAGTTTATTGATACCGCTGAAATTCCGTCAGTAATTGTTTGTTCCAGTGTGGTCTGTAATTGCGCGGAGTTTGAAGCATCGCCCTGCTGCATGAGTTGCTGCAGCTTCACCAATCCCGCTTCCACGGCTGCCCTATGCGCGAAACTGTTCGAAGGATACCAGACGAGAGCCGTTTGAATGAGCTCGAGCGAATGCGGTAAACCCTTCCCTGCCGCGTAATCCACGCTCGACTTGGAAACGAATGTGTTTGAAATAAGCGCGCGCGCAGTTGCATAGCTAGAAGCGCATACTGCGCCTACGATAAGCAGTCCGAGCACACCAGCCAGCATTCCCCGCCTGGAGCGCACGCTTACGGCAACGCGCCACATAGCGTGCATGTCACTCGTGTCGTGCGCTACGATGAGTCCAAGAACGAAAAAGAGGATGCACGAAACAGCAAACGAAGGTGAGCCGCTCACATGAAACCACACAAGAAGCAGCGCGCTAGCCAGAAGCGCTTGATGCAAAAAATCTTTCTCCGAGGGGAGGCGGATTGTGACAAATACCCGATACAAAATCGCAAGAAGTAGGCTCGTCCACGCCAAAACGCCAAAATATCCAGCAGTAACGAACGCGGTAGGAATCAGTCCTACTCCCGAATTAAATTCAGTATTCCAAAAATTACTCTGATTAACCGCTAGTGGCTTCGAAAGTCCCCACTGGTCGGAAAAAGTTGCAGGACCAGTACCAAAGAGGGCGTTTCCTCCGTCAAAAACTTTCTTACCCAAATCGAAGGTAGTTTGCCACGACGGCCGCACCTCGGTGTGAGTAATTTGAAACGCACGTGGTAAGTGCGAAAAGTATGCGGACGTACCCAGCGCAAAGAGAAGTGACGTGAAGGCAAGGGCGAGCGGCAGTGATGCGGCTCTCAACATATTTTTGTACAATTGCGTGCGAGTGTGAACAAGGGTTAAGCCCGCAAGAAAGAAAAAGATTGTCGAAATAGCAAACCATATCTCGCTTTCAGCAACTATGAGTATCATGAGCGCCGCGAGAATGCCAAGCACGCCAAGGCATATGCGCCTCCAGTATGCTAGCGTATACTCGCGCGCAAGAGTGCTCGAGGCAATAAGGAAAAAGCCGGCAACTATGCCGAGATCATTCCATCCGCCGACAAGCGATGATGCACTGCCCGCAAGTACGCCGCCGAAAGTAAAGTCACTGAAAAAGACGGGCCGCAGCACTTGGAATAGGAGCAAAACGCTTCCGCCTGCAAGAAGCGTGAGTACTGGCAAGCGCGTAGGTTTGTTGTGTCCCGAAAAAAGCGAAGCGGTGAGCGAAAGCAATAGCGATAAAAACAGAATCGATGTCACTGTTCCTTGGTCGCCAAGGCCAGAAACATAGGAGTCCACCGATGCACCGGAGAAAAGCGCAGAAAGCGCGTAACACACAGGTAAGAGTAGCGCCGAAAAAAGAATAACGTGGCGCGGCACAATCGCGAAACCTGCAACCAAACGCCCTATTGTATAGCTGAAAAACGCTATCGAAAGGAGGAGTACAGAGAGCAGTGCCTTGTCTTGCGCCACAGTAATCCACGAAACGGGAAAGACAAAAAAAGGCAATAAAAATAGGAGAATCAGCAAGGAATATCGGGCAATTGTATTGCTTACAACCGAGACGCTCATCGCGCACATACTAGCATACTGATAAGCCAGTCTTTGCGATAAAAAATGCAAAAAGCGAGCATCGCTTTCGCTTTGCTCGCTGCACTGCGCTTATAAGCCGGGTTCTGTCCCTCCGCTGAAGGCGGACTGAGCAGTCATTTATCTAGCTCCTCGATTACTCTCGGAGTCAAGCGGCACTCTTGTTTCCACGCGTGGTAAAAACAAGCACGACCTTGCACACAGGTAGGAATTTTGCCGTTGCACCTCTCATGTTTCCATGAAAGCTAATCCTTGCGGATTCCCTTACATCTCTGTTTGGGCGTCTCTGTTCGCATCCCTAAGCTCACGCTCGACGGGCGTTACCCGCTACCATCCTCCAACTCTTGCGAATTGGGTGTGCCCGGACTTTCCTCTCCTCGTTTCCTCAGAGCGACTGCTTCGCGCAGAACTATATAATCCCATACCTACAGTCTCTTGACAATAGTCATGCTGGCCACTTGGGACTGGCGCCCTAGCGGTGAGGCACCACAAGGATTTTCGGGGCGCTTTCCCCGAGACGCGCCGATGGTATGAGATAGGGTCGGTTTTCAAAATCGGAGGAGGTTTCTAGTTGGATTCACCATGATCTTCGCTCTGTAATACAAAAAGAAAATCCCCGGACCCGAGTGACAAAGGGTCAAAGGGTCAAAGGGTCAAAGGGTCCCAGGATCATATCCGCCTGCGGCGGACAAAGTTGTCGAGGGTCAGTTGCTCGGAGAGAGGACGCGGCTGCCAGCGTACCACCCGTAGTCGCCGCGGCGCCACGTGCCGACGAACCACCCGCCGCCGCCACGCCAGCTCACGCGCACGACACAGGAACTGGTGTAGAGCAGGTTGGCGCCGCCGTTGTTGAGCAGATCACCTGCCTCGCCGTTTTGCTGCTTTGAGATCATCTCGGCGACGATCGCGCATATCGCGCTTTCATCGAAGATGTGGTTCTCGGGCAGCGCCGCTTCGATTTCGATGTCTGTCATGGGTTCGGCGAGCTCGTCGATGTTGAGGGCGAATTTTGCTCCCGCTTCCACGGGCTTCGCCTTCGAGGCGACGAGGTCGTTGAAGCCGTCGCTGATCCGGAGGCCTGCACGCGCCTGATAGAACGCGACAGGATCATGGGGCTTCCCGAGCGTCACCGTCACCGGTTTGCACCGGATGAGCATCAGCATGCGTTTGATCGCAGCCTCGAGAGCGGTTTCGAGATAACCGGCGAAGACTTCGCCGCGACCGACGAATGCCTTGAGGATGCGCTTCGGATCGCGGAATTTCTCCGTGATTTTCGGCAGCGCGGTCGCGACGCCGATATTGTTGCTTGGTCGCACTTAGAGCATTGCCGTTTGGCTTTGTCACAGCGGAAAGAAGCACTCTATAGAGCTGCTTTCAGCCGTGGCAAATTCTCACAACTATGTGGCAAAGAACAGGGAACAACTATACTGATTGATTACCACTATGTCAATGCAATGCTGGCACATTCAACATAGAATTGCGCCGAACGAGCCGGTGGTCGTAGGCGGCTCTACCCGATAAACGAAAAAATAGGCAGATTCCGTCGCCGGGCATTTCGTTTTTATATCGAGCTTTGCTCTCTTAGACAATCTCACATGTCCCACCGGCACACGCTAGCTCCTTTGCTTGCTCAGTCTCATCTGTTTTTTCATACAGATACAGTTTTGAGTAATCGATATTCGGGAAATTTGCGGTCAGTTGGTCGTAACGCTTTTTATCTATCGACTCATATGGCGCAAGGCGATACACATGACTTTCGCGCGGCAAAAACGAGAGGCCGCCGATGATGTCCCAGTTCTCATAGAGCCACGCCACCACGGAGACCCATTCTTCTTCTCCAACCGAAATCGTTGCCGATGGGTTGTGTTCGGTCCAATTTAGTTTCAACATTTTCCAATACTCAAGCTGTTCCATGGCCGTGAGATCATTCTTAAATACTGATCCTGGCGGCGCCTTTACCGGAAACTCAAGCACATAGGTGTTGGCCTCTCCCGCTACTTGTCCTACCTCTGGGTGATATGGGATTCCTTGATCGCGCAACATCTTGAAGAGCGAGTCGGTTGCAGTGATACGGATACGTCGAATGTAGTACTGCGAGTGGCGCGGATGAAGTCCCGAGGCGCAATCAAATGTTTGCGACACTGTACCAGATGGCTTTACGCAGGTGATAGAGTTGGATGGGTTGACGCCAAAGCGCTTCGCGTAGGCCTCGTTGGTCTTGATGGCAAGCGTCTTCATTTTTTTGAGCGTACTTTCATTTCGCACGGCGGGAGCGTCCCATTGTCCCGTGATTGACACCCCGAGGAGACGTTCGTCTTCGCAATTTTTCTTCCAGCTATCTGAAATGTAGCGGAAGTTGGTAAGCGTGGACTGATAGGTGCCTAAAATGGTGGCAAGTTTTGTTTTGCGCAGGAGTGTTTTTTCATCATCAGCTTGGCGGGCAATTATTTCGGAGAGATTACAGAACTGGCGGCTCTGCAAAATAATCTCACCACAGGGATTTGTGCCAAGCTGGCCTATATAGCCCTTCATGCCGCTATTTTTCTTCTCAAGAAACTTAAAACGACGTGCGGGCATTGTCTTCTCAAGAGCGCCACGATTGAAAATGCCGCGCTCGCCGGATCCGCTCTTCATAAGAGCTACCCACTCGTCCATGAGTTCAGCATTGCTGGGTTTTTGCTCATACACGGCAGAGTTGTTCGCCATTGAGCGATGCGGGTCTGTAAGGTAAAATTGACCTTTTTTTGCGTCGCGCAAATCGGTGTCATCGAGATCCGAAAGGCTTATCATGGCGCTTCGGCGCACGCCGCCGGCAACAACACACTCGCCTATTTTACAAATAACATCGTGTACGTCGATGGTTCGGAGGCGCCTTCCTTGGCGCTTCAAGATTCTCTCGCGCGAAAAGGTGAGGAGTGAGCGAAGCGGCTCCGGGCCAGATGACTTCCCCCCCATGGTTTTGAGGCGGCTTCCGGCAGGGCGCACGAGTGAAAGGTCGAAGTCGATGTCTTTTCCCGCATACCAAGTTTTGAGACCCAAGGTAAGCGCATCGCACCAGCCCTCCTTTGAATCGGCTACGACATGCGCTTTTAATATCTCTCCTGTTTGCTTGCCTATTTGCGGAAGCTGCTCGACACTCTGACTCTCGATGGAAAAACCCACTCCTGTACCCTGCATGGAGAGGTACATAATTTCTGCAAAATCATCGAGCTTGATGGGCGCAATAAACGAGCAATTGTAGAAGCATGTGTTGCACTTACGAGCAGGAACACCGCTAAACTGCATAGCGCGCATAGAAGGCATGATCTCTTGCTTAAGCACCGCCTCCCGAATTTCGGCGTATTCCTTTTTATTGAGTTTTTCACCTAAGTTTTCTTTCATGAAGTCGATATATCGATCGACAGTTTCAATCCAGGTTTCTCGGCGCTGCTCGCTCTCTATCCAGCGTGCATAGGTACGAAGATATACAAATTCACCAAGTGCGTTCCCTGCAAAATATTGCTTCGAATGTTCTGAAAGCGCGCGGACATGCTCCGGCACCGAGCCTTGCTCTTTACGCAATTTTGCGCGCTCTGCACGAAAAAGAATGTAATTTTTTGACGTACTGACATAGTCGGAAAGCATGAGTTGACGCTCAACCTCATCTTGGCAGCCTTCAACGGTGGGTAGGAAATTTTTGTAGGTTTTCGTAATGCGCATCATTTCGCCTGAGACCTTGTGTGCCACTACTTCAGCCTCATCGCGAGAGCCCTCATTTGAGGCCAGCATCGCTTTTTGGATGACTTCAGCTATCTTATCGAATTCAAACGGCACAATCCTGCCATCGCGTTTTTGAATGTTGGGGAGATACTTCTGATAGACCTTCCCAACCGATCGAGGAGGCATTTTTGCCTCTCTACTAGGGGTGCCTTTTACCGCCGATCGTTCTTTTGAACGTCGAGTGATTTGATTCGTCATGCGCAAGTACTTAACCTATTAAAGGATATTTATTGTACTCCTTTCAAGAGAAGCGAGGGGGCAAAAAATGGTGGATAACTCACTGGAAATGGACAACATCACCCACTTGTACATTATTTTGAGCCGCAAATCCGGCATGTACCTCAAGCACAGAGCGCGCCGCAGTATTGGAAGAAAACGCCTGCGGATACGTGTTTGGTGCGAGGTCTGGCGCAATGTAGATCACATGCGCGGTGCTATCGAGCCATATAATATCAAGAGGATAGTTCATATCTTTCATCCAAAACTTATAGATGCCGTCTGATGGAAAAATAAAGAGCATGCCCTGATTTTGCGGCAACGATGCGGTGCCGCTTAAGCCTTGTTGCTGCTTTGCAGGAGTATCGGCTATCTTCACATATATTTGCTGCCCCCCAATTACCATCGGATAAAGTTGATCCGTGGGAAGCGACGATTGATCAAACACGCCTGTTGAAAAATAACGCAGCTCGTATGCGGCGACACCGCCGAACAGAAGCAGCGCGACAACAAAAAGGCCGAAAATCTTACTCATACGCGACAATTATGGCACAAAAAGTGCAGCGCATAAATCTGAGGCGCGACGTACGGTCTCTAGGAATGATGGGGCTTTGCCAATGTAAACAAATCGGCCATTTTTATTTTCGCAACACCAAAGAGATAAATAATTTCAAGAATGCCTAATGTATTAACGAAAAGAAATATAGCGAACCAAATCCACTCACCTCGGCGAGCGGCATGCCATAAGCCAAGACCTTGCCAGAATAAGCTCCAAAGCATCGTGACGAGAAAAATGGGCGCAACAAACTCAAGCGAATGACCCCACATTCCGCCTCCCCAATCAGAGCCATACATGTAATTCATTGAGTCATGGTATAAGAACCCGGCAAACTAGTCAATGGGAAAATTATACCAACAAACCCGCCTTCGGGCGGGTTTGTCTACTTCGCTAAATGTATTGGTTAGAAGAATCAAAAGAGGTTATGGAAGAATCCGCCAAGCCCTCCGAGGAAGCCTCCTATGAACCCATGATGCACTCCTGATTTCGTACTCGCAGTGCCTCCTGAGATAGAAGACGTAGCGCCAGCCCTTATGACAGTTGCACTGGTGGCGTCTATTATATAAACAGGGCCTGCCTTTGTTGTCACGGTTATCGTGTTGCTGTTCACTGCAGAGACCGCGCCAAGCACGCTGGGCGCTCGGCCCTGCATGTTTTGTTCATCTGTTGTTTTTCTAGCTTATAAACCCCATCTTTATGATGTCTCAGTAAGAATGTGGGTATATATAGATACACCCCTCCGAGGGAAAATATTTCATTAAGAAGATGATTGGTTATTCAAAAATCCGAGTATATAAACCCGAGATAAATTCCCGCAAGACCACCGAGTCCGCTGAAGATAATTGAGGAAAAAGAGAATATACCAGCGCCCCAAAGGTCTGGGACGAAACTGCCGAGCGTGGAGCCAACTGTGAGCCCTATCCAAACAAGTGGTTTTCCTCCTCCCATGCACTCAGTATACCTCGTCCCCCTCAAACTTTTGCGTTATTGTTTTTTATTTTCTTTATGCGGTGCGCGATAAAACAAAACCGGCACCAACACGAGCGTGAGGATGATCGCAAAGGAAAGGCCGAACATAATCGCAAAAGCGAGCGGGCCCCACATGGCGTTCGCAAGCGAGAGCGGAATCATACCTATGACCGTTGCAATGGTAGTGAGCACAATCGGACGTAGCCGCATGGCAGCCGAATCGACAACGACATCGATGAGCGGCCTGTCACCTTCGGCGCGAAGGCGA